>JAFEBB010000018.1 GCA_018266075.1 Deltaproteobacteria bacterium
CGATGGTGCCCACGTTCACGTGCGGCTTCTTCCGGTCGAACTTCTCCTTGGCCATTGCGATTCTCCCAAGTGTGAGACTTGTTATTGCGAATTACCTACTGATGTCCGAGTACCCACGCGTCTTGGCGATGATCTCGTCGGAGACGTGGTTGGGCACCTGCTGATAGCTCGAGAACTGCATCGTGTACGTCGCGCGGCCCTGCGTGCGCGAGCGAAGGTCGGTGGCGTAGCCAAACATCTCGGCGAGCGGCACCGTCGCATCCACCACCTGGGCGCCGGCGCGCGGGTTCATACCCTGAATGCGGCCGCGGCGACGATTCAAATCGCCGATCACGTCGCCCATGAACTCCTCGGGCGTCACCACTTCCACGCTCATGATCGGCTCGAGCAGGATGGGGCCGGCGGCGCGGGCGCCTTCCTTCACGCCGATGGAGCCGGCGATCTTGAAGGCCATCTCGCTGGAGTCGACGTCGTGGTAGCTGCCGTCGAAGATCTCCACCTTCACGTCCACCATGGGGTAGCCGGCGAGCACGCCGCCCTCGAGCGCCTCTTCGACGCCCTTCTCCACGGCCGGGATGAACTCCTTGGGCACGGTGCCGCCCACGATCCCGTTGATGAACTCGAAGCCCTTGCCGGTCTCGTTGGGGCCGACCTTCAGCCACACGTGACCGTACTGGCCCTTGCCGCCCGACTGGCGGATGTGGCGGCCCTCGGCTTCCACCGTCTTGGTGAGCGTCTCGCGGTAGGCGACCTGGGGCTTGCCCACGTTCGCCTCGACCTTGAATTCACGCAGCAGGCGGTCGACGATGATCTCGAGGTGCAGCTCACCCATGCCGGCGATGATGGTCTGGCCGGTCTCTTCGTCCGAGCGCACGCGGAAGCTGGGGTCTTCCTTCGCCAGCTTGTTCAGCGAGACGCCCAGCTTGTCCATGTCGGCCTTGGTCTTCGGCTCGATGGCAATGCTGATGACCGGCTCGGGGAACTCCATGCGCTCGAGGATGATCGGCGCGTCGACAGCGCAGAGCGTGTCGCCGGTGATGGTGTCCTTGAGGCCGATGGCCGCGCCGATGTCGCCGGCGAGCACCTCGGTGATTTCGTCGCGCTTGTCGGCGCGCAGCTGCACCAGGCGGCCGATGCGCTCCTTGGTGCCCTTCACCGTGTTGAGCACGGTGCTGCCGCTCTCGAGCGTGCCCGAGTACACGCGGATGAAGGTGAGCTGACCCACGAACGGGTCGTTGCTGATCTTGAACGCCAGCGCGCTGAACGGCGCCTTGTCGTCGGTGGCGCGCTCGAGGTCCTTGTCGCCCTTGACGCTCTTGCCCTTCACGGGCGGGATGTCGAGCGGGCACGGAAGGAAGTCGACCATCGCGTCGAGCAGGGGCTGCACGCCCTTGTGCTTGAACGCCGAGCCGCACACCACGGGGAAGAGCTTGAGGCCCAGGCAGCCCTTGCGGATCGCCTTGCGGATCTCGTCGGGCGCGAGCTCCTGGCCGTTGAGGTACTTCTCGGTGAGCGCGTCGTCCTGCTCGGCGGCCACTTCAACGAGCCGCTGGCGGTAGGCCTTGGCCTGCTCCGCAAACTCGGCCGGGATCGGCTTGGTCTCCCAGGTGGAGCCCTCGGCCGCGTCGTTGAACTCCAGGGCCTGCATCTCGATGAGGTCGATGACGCCCTTGTGCTTTTCGGCGGAGCCGAGCGGCAGCTGGATGGCCACGGCGTTGGCGCCCAGCTTGTCCTTGATGGTGCCGATCGACATCTCGAAGTCGGCGCCAATGCGGTCCATCTTGTTGACGAAGCAGATGCGCGGGACGTGGTACTTGTCGGCCTGGCGCCACACCGTCTCGGACTGCGGCTCCACGCCGTTCACGCCGTCGAACACCGCCACGGCGCCGTCGAGCACGCGAAGGCTGCGCTCCACCTCGATGGTGAAGTCCACGTGGCCCGGCGTGTCGATGATGTTGATGCGGTACTTGGTGTCCTTGCGCGTCCACCAGGCGGTGATGCACGCGGACTGGATGGTGATGCCGCGCTCGCGCTCCTGGGGCATGAAGTCCGTGACGGTGTTGCCGTCATGGACATCGCCCATCTTGTGGATCGCGCCGGTGTAGAAAAGGATTCGCTCGGTGGTGGTGGTCTTGCCGGCATCGATGTGAGCCATGATGCCGATGTTTCGGTATCTCTCGAGGGGAGTCTGTCGTGCCATGACACTTGCTCCCTGACTTCGAGGGGAACTACCGAACCACCGAGCTTTCAAAGAGCGATACGTACAACCGACTCTTTGCCGTCTTTTCTTCCCGCCCCGGAGTTCACTCGGGGCGGCGCTACTTACAACACCTACATCGGCCCTGCAACTGCTCGCCTGATTGCTACCAGCGATAGTGCGCGAAGGCCTTGTTGGCCTCGGCCATCTTGTGCGTGTCTTCGCGCTTCTTCACGGCGTTGCCGCGGTTGTTGGCGGCGTCCATGATCTCGGCGGCCAGCTTCTCGGCCATCGTCTTCTCGCCGCGCTCCTGCGAGTAGGTGATGAGCCAGCGCATTCCCAGCGCCAGGCGGCGGTCCTGACGGACCTCCACGGGCACCTGGTAGGTGGCGCCACCGACGCGGCGGCTCTTCACCTCGAGCACGGGCTTCACGTTGTCGAGCGCCTTCTTGAAGATCTTGAGCGGCTCGTCCTTGGTGCGCTCCGCGATGATGTCGAAAGAGCCGTAGCAGATCTGCTCGGCGATCGACTTCTTGCCCTTGCGCATGAGGTCGTTCACGAACTTCGTGACGAGCCGGTCCTGGAACTTCGGGTCCGGGAGGATCTTGCGCTTCTCAACGACGCGACGACGAGGCATGGACTTGAACCTTGCTTAGCTGGGGCGCTTGGCGCCGTACTTGGAACGCGACTGCTTCCGACCCTGGACGCCAACGCTGTCGAGGGTGCCGCGGACGATGTGGTAGCGAACGCCGGGGAGGTCCTTCACACGGCCGCCGCGGATCATGACCACCGAGTGCTCCTGGAGGTTGTGACCCACGCCGGGGATGTACGAGGTGACCTCGATCCCGTTCGTGAGGCGCACACGCGCCACCTTGCGAAGGGCCGAGTTCGGCTTCTTCGGGGTGGTGGTGTACACGCGGGTGCAAACGCCGCGCTTCTGGGGGCACTCGGTCAAGGCGGGGGCCTTGCCCTTGGTGCGCATCTGGGTGCGGCCCTTGCGGATGAGCTGCGTGATGGTGGGCATCGACTCTCTCAGAACAACGCGTCACCCGAGCGAAAGAGCTCGGGGTACCGAAAAAAGACGGCGGACTGTATTCAGGCGCGCTCCAAAGTCAAGCGCGCCCGCTTCCTCGTAGAGCCGAAGGGCACTTCCCCTCCCGTCGGCGCTTGGCGAAGAGGGGGGCGTCTACCACGCGCCTACATTGGGGTCAAGCGTGGGCGCCCACGGGGAGCCGAAAGGCAGCCCGCTCCCCAGCGAGAGAAGCGCGCTTCCCTCGGGCGCGACGATTTGCGCCCGGACGGGGCGGCACCTGGCGTGCAGTTCGAGTCCCTGGGACACGGGGGAACGCACCATGCGCAAGGCGCTCGCAATGTCGCTGCTCGGGGGCTTGCTCGGCTGCACCGGCGGAACGGTCGTTCCCACGATCAGCGGGAGCAGCTCCGGCGGCGCCACCCCGACCACCACCGGCACCACGTCGACCGCGAGCACCGGCTCCACCGGCGGCAGCTCCGGACACAGCGGCTCGACGGCCTCGAGCAGCACGGGCACGACAGGCACCGCCGGCACCACGGGCACGAGCGGCAGCACCACCGGCTCGACGGGCAGCACCGGCGTCTACCTGGGCGCGGGCCCGTGGCCGACGGCGCAGTCCACGCAGTTCGTCACCGGCGAGCCCATGGTCGACGTGAGCGTCGACGAGGCCGAGAACATCTGGGCCGTGAGCAACGACGCGCTCTACATCCTCCGCCCGGGCCAGACCGTGTTCCGCAAGTACACCGACGCCGACGGCCTGCACATCGGCAACGCGGGCGCGCCGGGGATCATGAACGTCGCGGGCGGCAAGGCGAACGAGGGCTTCGTTGGCTACAACGGGGTGGACATCCCCACCACGCCGCAGATCACCGGCGATCCCACCCAGGACGCGCCGCTGAAGATGGGCGGGATCGATCACATCTCGCTCAAGCCAGACGGCACGCTCACGGTCACGCACCTGGACATCCACTCCGACGACTACGTGGTCGGCGGCCAAACCGACTTCAGCTACTACGAGGACCGCGGCACGCGCCGCATGCTCTACGACCACACGTTCCACCCGGGCACGCTCTACACGGGCTGGAACCACGGCGTGAACCGCATCGACTGGGGCACCACGGACCCCACGACGAAGCTGCCGTTCGCCGACCACGTGCATCCCATCGTCGTCAGCCAGACCGACGCCGGCACCACGGAGTGGATGGCCGAGTGGCGCGGCCTGGCGCTCGATCCCACCAACGACGGCGCGCTCTGGATGGGCGGCGAGTTCACCGGCGGCGCCATCAAGTGGACGCCCGCGCTCTACACCTGGACCTGCCAGCGCGCGGACTGCAACCCGTCCAACGACTTCCTGCGCGCCTACGCGGGCGCGTATGGCCAGCCGCTCTTCCCCGTGCCCGCCGACGGCTCGCCCATGAACGTGCGCGGGGTGGCGGTTACCAAGGACGGCACCGCGTGGTTCGTGAGCGGACCGCAGTGGAACCCGGGCGTGGACGCCGTCTACGGCATCGCCCAGGTGCAGGGCTGGACCGTGAACTGGCTCGATCCCGGCGCGATCGGGCTGCCGGGCAACCAGCTCATGGACGTGGTGGCGCTGCCGGATGGCACGCTCGTGTTCGCGCTCCTGGGCGGCGGGCTGTGGCACTACGACCCGAAGACCAAGACGACCACCGCCGTCCCCAACGCGCCGGCCGACGTGAACCTCATGTGGGTCGACCCGATGGTGACGCCGCCCGCGCTCTGGGTTGCGAGCGATCAGGGCGTGACGTTGCTCCGCTTCTAGCCGAATCCGTTGCGTTCGCAATGATTGCGGATAAAACGTTCGGCGCGTGCCTGCCCTGCCCCACTCGCTGCGCTCGCTGCGCCACCGCGACCTGCAGCTCTTCTTCAGCGGCCAGGCCATCTCGCTCGTCGGCACCTGGATGCAGTCGGTGGCCGAGGGCTGGCTCGTGTACCGCCTTTGGAGCGACGCCACGCTCCTCGGCTGGCTGAGCTTCCTACGCCAGATCCCCGTCTTCTTCCTCTCGGCGTGGGCAGGTGGGCTCGCGGACCGGATGCCGCGGCGCAAGCTGGTGCTGGCCACCCAGTTCTCCGCGATGGTGCAGGCGGGCGCGCTCGCGTGGGTGACGCTCGCGGGGCACCCGACGAAGTTCCAGCTCCTCGGGCTGGCGGCCGCGCTCGGCGTGGTGAACGCGTTCGATATCCCCAGCCGCCAGGCCTACCTCGTGGACATGGCCGGCCCCGACCTCGAGAACGCCATCGCCTTCAACTCCACGCTCGTGAACGGCACGCGCGTGCTGGGCCCTGCGATCGCCGGCTACATCGTGACCGCCATCGGCGAAGGCCTCTGCTTCTTCGCGAACTCGGTCTCGTACGTGTTCGTCATCGTGGGGCTCTACTTCACGCGCGCGGGTCCACCGGCGACTTCGAAGCGCAGCCGAGGCGGGCTCGTCGAGGGCGTCCGCTACGCGTGGAACGCGCACCACGCCCGCTGGCCGCTCTTGCTCGTGACGTGCGCGTCGCTGATGGCCATGCCCTACGTCACGCTGATGCCCGTCTTCGCGAAGACCATCTTCCACGGCAACGCCGCCACCCAGGGCCACCTCCTCGGCTCGGCCGGCGTGGGCGCGTTCCTCGGCGCGGTCAGCCTGCTGCGTCGCGGCCCCGGCAAAGGCCTCGCGCATCGCGTGGCCTGGGGCGCGAGCCTGCTCGCCGCGGGGCTCATCGGGCTCTCCCTCGCGCCGAATGAGTGGGTCGCGTATGGCGCGCTGGTCGTCACCGGCTTTGGCTTCATGAGCCAGATGGCGAGCACCAACACGCTCTTGCAGTCGCTCGCTCCGGTGGACATGCGCGGACGCGTGATGGGGCTCTATTCCATGGCCTTCATCGGCATGGGGCCGTTCGGCTCGCTGCTGTTGGGCTACGCGGCCGCGCACGTGGGCGCGCGGGTGGCCGTGGGCGTGGGCGCCGCCACGTACCTGCTCGCGAGCCTCGTGTTCCGCACCGTCACCGAAGGCATCGAGCTCGCGGCGCAGCAGGCGCGCGCCGAGCGCGTGGCGTGACCTAGCCGTTGGGCTGCGGAAAGTCGCAGCGAGGACCGCAGTCCGGAAACGTGATGCAGACCTGCCCGCGTGGACAGTCGCCGTCCTTCACGCAGTGGCAGGTACGCGCCGCACCGCAAAAGCCCGAGTCGGTGCACGAACCGCTCAGACAATCGGAGTTCTTCTCGCACGACGCGCCGACCGAGCCGCCGCACGAGACCAGCAGACCACTCGCGAGAATCAGGAACGCGCGCCGCATGGCCTAGAACCGGTGCACCACGAGCCCGCTGCGCAGCTTCGGCTCGAACCAGGTGCTCTTGGGCGGCATGATCGCGCCCGCGTCGGCGATGGCCATGAGCTCGTCGAGGCTGGTGGGGAACATCGCGAACGCCACCGCGAACTCGCCCGACTTCACCTTCTTCTCCAGCTCGCCCATGCCCCGGATGCCGCCCGAGAAGGCGATGCGCTCGTCGGTGCGCGGATCCTGGATGCCCAGCACCGGCCCGAGCAGGTTGCTCTGGAGAATGGAGACATCGAGCGAGCCGATGGGGCTCTTCTCGTCGAAGGTGCCGGGCTTCGCGGTGAGCGTGTGCCACGCGCCGCCGAGGAACATGCCGAACTGGTGCCTCGACGTCGGCTTGCCACCGCCCGACTTCACCTCGAACTTCTCGCCGACGCGCTTCAAGAACGCTTCCGCCGACAGCCCGTTCAAGTCCTTAACCAGACGGTTATAGTCGAGGATCTGCAGCTGTGACGCGGGGAAGATGACGGCCAGGAAGAACCTGTGCTCGGCATCCGGCGAGCCGCCGCGCGACTTGGCGATGCGCGCCGCTGCCGCCGAACGATGGTGTCCGTCGGCCACGTAGAGCGCGTCCACGCGCGCGAACGCATCCTGGATCTGCTGGGTGCGCGCCCGGGGCGTGACCCAGAACGTGTGCTGGATGCCGTCGCTCGAGGTGAAGTCGTATTCGGGCGGCTCCTGCATCACCGCGTCCTGCAGCGCCACGAGCTCCGCGTTCTTGCCGTAGCAGAGGAACACCGGCTCGTCGTGCGCCGAGAGCGCGTCGATGTGCGCCACCCGATCGTCTTCTTTGTCCTGCCGCGTGAGCTCGTGCTTCTTGATGAGCCCGCGCTCGTACTCGTCGGTGCTCGCACACGCAACGATGCCAGCTTGCACGTGCTCGCCCATCTTCTGGCGGTAGACGTAGTACGCCGGCTGCGCGTCGGGCTTGAGCGTGCCGCGCGAGAGGAAGAGCTCGAGGTTCTTCTTGCCGAGCGCGTACACGGGCGCGCTGTGCGCATCGACGGAGTCCGCGAGCTCAATCTCCGGCCGCGAGACGCGGAAGAACGAGTTCGCGTTGTCGCCGGCGATGGCGCGCGCTTCCTGCGTGTTCACCACGTCGTACGGCGGCGCGGCGACCTGCGCGGCGAGCTCTTTTGGCGGGCGAAGACCGATGAACGGGCGGACGTTGGACATTCTCGCTCCCTCGATGGCGCGCGAAGCTAGCGGCGAGCGTTTGCGCGGGCAACGGGGTTGGGGCAAATTCCGCCGCATGCGCATCGAAGCCGACGCCAAGATCCCCTTCCCCCGCGACGTGGTCTTCGCGGCCTACCGCGACAACCTCCCCAACCTGGTGCAGTACCTGCCCAACGTGAAGAGCATCACCGTGCTCGAGCGCAAGGACGAGGGCAACGTCTGCAAGCTCAAGAACGAGTGGTGGGCCAAGGGCGAGATCCCCAAGGCTGCGCAGAGCGTGATCAAGCCGGAGATGCTCAGCTGGTACGACCACGCCGAGTGGTTTCAGGAGACGTTCTCCAACAAGTGGCGCATCCAGATGCGCGTGATGGAGAAGGTGGTGAGCTGCCAGGGCGGCAACAGCTTCGAGGTCGACGGCACCGGCACCGTGCTCAAGATCCGCGGCGACCTGAACCTCGACATGAAGGAAGTGCCCGGCGTGCCGCGCTTCCTCGCGGGCACCATCGGCCCGACGGTCGAGAAGTTCGTGGTGGGCATGCTCAAGCCGAACCTCGTCGAGGTCAGCAAGGGCATCGAGCAGTACCTGCGCGCGAAGGGCAGTTAACCGATCAGTTAACTCCGCTAGCTTCGAAGCCCCGGCGCCTCGTGTCCCGAGCGGGCGACGTACTCGGTGTAGCCGCCGCCGTAGACGTGCGCGCCTTCCGGCGTGAGCTCCAGCACGCGGTTCGAGAGCGACGCCAGGAAGCGCCGGTCGTGCGAGACGAAGAGCATCGTCCCGTCGAAGCCCGCGAGCGCGCGCACCAGCATCTCCTTCGTTCCGAGATCGAGGTGGTTCGTGGGCTCGTCGAGCACCAGGAAGTTGGGCGGGTCGTAGAGCATCATCGCCAACACCAGCCGCGCCTTCTCGCCGCCCGAGAGCACGCGCACGCCCTTCTCCACGTCGTCGCCCGAGAAGCCGAAGCAGCCCGCGAGCGTGCGCAGTGAGGCCTGCGTCGAGAGCGGGAACGCCTGAATGAGCGTCTCGAGCACGGTCTTGGTGCCGTCGAGGATGTCCATCGCGTGCTGCGCGAAGTAGCCCACCTTCACGCTGTTGCCGACGGTCACCTCGCCCGAGTCGGCTTCGGTCGAGTGGGTGATGAGCTTGAGCAGCGTGCTCTTGCCCGCGCCGTTCACGCCCATCACGCACCAGCGCTCGCCGCGGCGCACGAGGAAGTCGAAGCCCTCGTAGATCTTCTTGCTGCCGTAGGCCTTGTTCACCTTGGCCAGGCGCGCGACGTCCTCGCCCGAGCGCGGCGACGGCCGGAACTCGAAGTCGACGACCTTGCGGCGCTTGGGCGGCTCCACCTTTTCGATCTTCTCGAGCTTCTTCACGCGGCTCTGCACCTGCGCCGCATGCGACGCGCGCGCCTTGAAGCGCTCGATGAATGCGATCTCCTTCTTGAGCATGGCCTGCTGGCGCTCGTACTGCGCCTGGGCCTGCTGGTCGTTGAGCGCGCGCTGCTTCTCGTAGAAGTCGTAGTCACCCGTGAAGCTGGTGAGCTCGCCGCCGTCGATCTCAACAATCCGGTTAACAATGCGGTTCATGAACTCGCGGTCGTGCGAGGTCATGAGCAGCGCGCCTTCGTACTGCTTGAGGAAGTTCTCCAGCCAGATGAGCGACTCGAGGTCGAGGTGGTTGCTCGGCTCGTCGAGGAGCATCGCGTCGGGCCGCATGAGCAGGATCCGCGCGAGCGCCACGCGCATCTTCCAGCCGCCGGAGAGCGCGCCCACGTCGCCGTCCATGACCTCTTGCGAGAAGCCGAGGCCTGCCAGCACCTCGCGCGCGCGGCCCTCGAGCGCGTAGCCACCGAGCTCCTCGAAGCGGCTCTGCACCTGGCCGAAGCGCTCGATGAGCTTGTCGAGCTCGTCGGCGCGCGCGGGGTCGGCGAGCGCAACTTCCAGCTCCTTGAGCTCGCGCGCCACCGCGGACACCGGGCCCGCGCCATCCATGGCCGCGGCCACGACGGTGCTGCCCTTCATCTCGCCCACGTCCTGGCTGAAGTAGCCGATGGTCACGCCGCGATCGATGGAGACCTGTCCTTCGTCGGGCAGCTCCTCCTTGGTGATCAAGCGGAAGAGCGTGGACTTGCCTGCGCCATTGGGCCCCACCAGGCCGACCTTCTCGCCCTTGTGGAGCGCCGTCGAGGCCTCGATGAAGAGGATCTGCTTGCCGTGCTGCTTGCCAATGCCGTCGAGCCGAATCACGTGCGCGCGCCTCGCGAAAACCCAAAGAACGCGCGCCTTGTGTCAGGTTTTCCCGCGGCGTGCAAAGGCATGCACGTGCGCTCGGATCTCGTCGACCTTGGCCTCCCACGACTCGTGCGAAATCGCGGCACTGCGCGCCGCACCTGGCCCGGCTCCGCTGGCGAGCTGCTCGCGGACCGCTCGCACGAATGCTTCAGGCCCCGAAGCAATCTTGCAGAGCCCGAGCTGGACGACCTCCGGCACGGGCGTCGACACCACCGGCAGCCCGGCCGCCAGGTACTCGCGAACCTTCAAGGGATTTGCGTTCGCGGTGAGCTCGTTCTCGGCGAACGGCATCAGCGCGAGGTCCCAGCCTTTGCAATAGGCGGGCAGCTGCGCGTACGGCTTGCGGCCGAGCAGGTGGATGTTCGGCGCGCCCTCGAGCACGCGCGTGTCGGTGGTGACCTTCCCGATGAGCACGATCGACGCGCTCGGAAGCGCGTCGGCCACCGCGCGCACCAGCCCCAGATCGACCCAATCCGCGAGCAGCCCGAAGAAGCCAATCACCGGCTTGGGCAAGCTCGCGATGTCCTCGGGCACGAGCGTCGACGGATCGAGCGCCTTGCGGAAGTGCGCGTGATCCACGCCGTGCCGCACGAGCACCGTCCGCGGATTGAGCTTGGCCTTGGCCGCGCGCAGCTTCTCCGCGCTGGTGATGACCAGATCCGCGCGCCGCACGAGGTCGGCCTCCATCGAGCGAACCTCGTCGGCCGCGTCGCTGAAGGCGCTGAACTCATCGACGCAGTGGTAGACGACGCTCGCCTCGCCCAGGTGCCCCGCGACCGGCGCCGCCGAAGGCAGGAACGACCAGCTGATGGCGCTCTTGAACTGCAAGCGTCGCATGGCCCAGAGCACCTGGGCGCGCACCAGCCGCGCGTTCACCGCGCGCGACATCGCGTCGAAGAATGGCAGCGCCACCGGCCCGAGCACATGCAGGTTGGGCTCGACCTCATGCGTGCCACCGAGCGCGTCGCCGAGCTTCTTCACGATGCGCTGCGCATCATGCGGGTTCGCCTTCGGCGCGCGGTTGCCGAGCGAGTTCACCCAGAGCACGCGGTTGTCGCGCGCGAGGATGCGCATGAGGTGCGTCTTGGAGAGCGGATCGCCGTCCCAGTCGTTGGAGAAGCAGACGATGTCGCGTCCACGGAGCTCGGCCATCGCTGCGCTGTGATCTTCGCGTCGCACGTCGCCACCCTCCCCGGCTCAGGCGCTCGCCCGCTCCGGCTCCCGACCCGGCGACGCCAGAAGCTTCTGGTGCCAGGCCTCGAAAATCCAAAGCGCGTACAGCTCCTCGGTGCGGTCCACGCGCGCGAGCCGGTGCTCATCCAGCAGCCGCGTGAGCAGCGCCGCCGGAAACAGCGCGCGACACGCGCCGTTCGCCGCGAGGATCGTCGACCGCATCTGCTCGTGCAGCGGCTCACGGAGCCACGCGCCGGTGGGCACCGGGAAGCCGCGCTTGGGCCGCTCGAGGATCGCCGCCGGCAGGCGATTCTGCATCGCGCGCCGCAGGATGTACTTGCCCGTGCGCCCGTTCAGGCGAAGCGAATCCGGCAAGCTCCAGCAGAGCTCCACGAGCTCGTGGTCCAGGAACGGCACGCGCAGCTCGATGCTCGAGGCCATCGACATCTTGTCGGCCTTGAGCAGCAGGTCATCCGGCAGCCAGCCCTTGGTGTCGGTGTAGAGCATGCGCCGCAGCGGCGACAGGCCCTCGGTGCGCGCGTAGTACGGCGCCACGCGCTCCGCCGCGCGCGGCCCGCCGAGCCCGCGCAAGAGCGCTTCGACCATGGCGTCGCTGAACGCGCGCGACACGCCGCGATACCGGTCCGGCAGCTCGCGCGTGGCCAGGTCGAGGTACTTGCGCGCCTTCGGATTGCGAATCGCCGTCGAGAGCAGCGGCGCGAGCAGATCCACCAGGGGCCCGAAGCGCCGCCCTGACTCGAGGGCGAGCTGTTTGAGATATATCGGATATCCGGCGAGCGCCTCGTCGGCCCCCTCGCCCGAGAGCACGACCACGACCTCTTCGCGCGCGCGCCGCGAGAGGTGGAAGAGCGGGATGCACGCGGCGTCGGCGATGGGCTCGTCGAGGTGCCACGCCAGCTTGGGCACGAGCTCGCCGAAGTCGCTCGAGCTGAGCTGGATCTCGCGGTGCTGCGTCCCGAGCTGGTCCGCGGCGAGCTTCGCGAACGCCAGCTCGCCTTCGCGATCTCCCTCGTAGCCCACGCTGAAGCTCTTCACCTCGCCCTGGGCGTTGCGCTTCATGGCCCACGCAACCGCCGACGAGTCGATGCCGCCGGAGAGGAACACGCCCACCGGCACCTCGGCCATGAGCCGCAGCCGCACCGCCTCCTCGAACATCTGCGCGAAGCGCTCCACCTGCTCCTGCTCACAGAGCGACGGATCCGGCTCGGCGCGCGCGGGCAGATCCCAGTACGGCAAGATGCGCAGCTCGCCGTCGCGGAAGGTCATGGCGTGGCCCGGTTGCAGCCGCGAGATGCCCTCGAGCAGCGTCGACGGCCCGGGCACCCAGCGCAGCGCCAGGTAGGCCGCGAGCTGCGAGGGATCGAGCCGGCGCGCCACATCCGGGAAGGCGAAGAGCGCCTTGGCCTCGCTCGCGAACACGAGGTCGCGGCCCGCGCGCGCCCAGTACACGGGCTTGATGCCCAGGCGATCGCGAGCGATGAACGCCGTGCGCGTGCGGCCGTCCCAGATGCAGAACGCGAACATCCCGCGCAGGCGGCTGGGCAAGCCGTCGCCCCACTCTTCCCAGCCGTGCACGAGCACTTCGGTGTCGGAGCGCGTGGCGAAGGTGTGGCCGCGCGACTCGAGCTCCGCGCGCAAGAGGCGATGGTTGTAGATCTCGCCGTTGAACGTGACCCAGACGTGGCTGCCACAGCCCGCGAGCGGCTGCGCACCGCCGGCGAGGTCGATGATCGAGAGCCGCCGGTGCCCGAGCACGGCCGGGCCGGCCTCATGGATGCCCCAGCCGTCCGGGCCGCGGTGCGCCATCACGTCGCACATCGCGCGCACGGGCGCCGCGTCCAGCCGTGCCGTGGGGTCCGCCGCGATCCGCCCTGCGATGCCGCACATGCTGCCTCCCTCAGGCCACCGCTCGTGATAGGTCTCGATATATCTGTATCAGCCTGGGCAGCGCGTCGTCGCCCCGCGGCTCGGGCCGCGGCTGTGCCAGCGCCAGCTCGATGGCCTCCGCGAGCGAGAACGGATCGCCCGTGCGGAACACGCGAACGCCCTCGGGTCGGCGAGCGGCATCGCTCGCGACGGTGCGTACGCCCAACGCCAGCGCCTCGCGGACGCTCAGCGCATCGCCATCGATCGACGTCGGCCGCACGAACGCGTCGCTCTGCTTCATGACCGCCAGCGCCTGCGCGTGCGCGAACTCGCCCAGAGCGACAACGCCTGGGTCGTTCGCATCCACGAGTTGCTTGCTGGACGGCCCGAAGACCACGCAGCCCAGCTCTGGCCGACGTCGACGCAAGAGCGCGAGCGCCGACGCGAGCACGCGCAGCCCGTACACCGGCGAGGGCGCGACGGCGCACGAGAGCAGCGGCCTGAAGCGCTCTCGAATCGCGAGCGCATCCGCGGTCGGACGACCGGGCCGCACGGACCCGGGCCAGAACGCGGGCAGCTCCATCATCCGCGCGTGCGACACACCTGCCATCGCCAGCGCATGGCGCACTGCCGCGCTGACCGCGACGATTCGCCCAAAACCTGCGAGCGCACTTCGCGCCGCCACCTTCCGCGCGGGCGCGCCCGCCAGATAGCCCGGCAATAGCCCCGAGTGCAGTGTAACCAAATTGTGATGAAGCGGCGCGCGCGCCAGCCCACACGCGGCCACCAGCGCCCACGACTTCGGGTTGTGCCCCGAGGTGTGCACGTGAATCAGAAAGCCGCGCGCCGCGAGCGCCGCGAGCCTTGTCCCGAAGCGCCACATCGATCCCGGCCGCGCGGTGTCCACGAGCTCGACGGTGTGGCCCTGCGACGCGAGCTCCGTCGCGAGAGCCTCCACGTGCACGGCGATGCCACCGAAAGGCGGCGGCCGGTCGCCGACGAGCGCCACCTTCATGGCTAGCCCGCCTCCGCCGCGTTCTCGCTGCCGCGTCCGATGATGCGCGCGGGGACACCGGCCACCGTCGCGCCAGCGGGCACGTCGTGGATGACCACCGCGTTCGCGCCCACGCGCGCGCCCGCGCCGATGCGCACCGGGCCGAGGATCTTCGCGCCCGAGCCCACGATGACGCCGTCCTCGAGGATGGGCGCGCCCGCCTTCTGCGAGCGGCCACCGAGCGTGACCTGCGGCGAGAGGAAGCAGCTCCGTCCCACGCGCGCTTCCGGGTGAATCACCACGCCCAGGCCGCCGTAGCCGAGCTCCGTGCCCTCGCCGAGATCCGCCTCGGGTGGCAGGTAGCTGCCGTGCAGGTACTGGATGAGCTTGCGAATCACCTTCGGCACCACCGGCACGCCCCGGAGGTGCAGCAAGCGCGAGGCCCGGTGCAGCTGCACGGCATCGAACACGACCCACCTCCGCCCAATCACGCCCACTCAAACTTGGGGGTCGCGCCGGGGGCCGGCAACCGCGTGGGTCAGCGGAGCTCCGTCGTGCGCACGGCGTTGCGCGACGGGCGACGCTCCACGCGCACCTCGTTCTTCGCCGCGCGCGCGGCCGGCAGTCGCTCGGGCTGGAGGTAGGCCGCGCTCCCCTTGCGCGAGATGACGCGCGCCGGGATACCGCCCACGCTCACGTGATCCGGCACGTCGCGACAGACCACCGCGTTCGCGCCGATGGCCACGTCACTGCCAATCGAGATCGGTCCGAAGACCTTTGCGCCGGGCGCGACGTACACGCGGTCACCGAGCGTGGGCTCGCCGCGCAAACCGTCGCGCATGCCCACGCCGAGGATGACGCCCGGTGAGAGGTTGCAATCCGCGCCCATGACGACGCTCGGCCCCACGCGGATGCCACCCCAGTGTCCGATGTAGAGCCCGGGGCCGATGCGCGCACCGGGCGCGATGGCCACGCCCAGCGCCCAGCTCGCCACGCGCGCGAGCGGCTCGAGCGGCAGCTTCACCAGGAGTGAAACCGGCCTCGGGAGCTTCGTGTGCACGTGCCGACGCGCGCGATACAGCGCGGCCGCATAGAAGCCGGGGCTCTCGAGCGCGAGCCGGAGCGACCTCCACCCGCCGCCCGGAAACCGCGCGAGGTCCGCTCGAAGGTTCTCGAACATGCGCCCTCTCCCCGGTCAGCGCCGCACGAAGCCCGCCACCAACTCCAGCGGGCGCCCGCCCAGCAGCGCCAGCCCGCCCGCGTAGATCCCGCCAAAGAGCAGCCCCTCGCAGGTCAACCGCGCGAGGTGTCGGGAGGGCGGCGCCAGCGAGGCGAAGAGCGCCACCGCACCGGCCGCGACGACGCCCGAACCGACCGCGCGCGCGAGGTCCGGCAGTGGCACGAGCCTCCGCATGCTCGCGCCGAGCGCCGTCGGCAGCCGCGACATCAGCAGCCCCTTCCCGAACGCCTCGCCCAACAGCCACGCGAGGATCGCGCCCACGATGCCCATGAACTTCAGCCCCACCAGCACCAGGGGCACGGCGACCACGGCCTTGGCCACGTAGCTCTGCAGGATGAAGTCGGTGCGCTTGCGAGCACGCAGCGCGCCGTCGACGGGGAAGCTCGCGAGCACGATGGCCCACACCGCGATCCGGAAGATCGGCACCGCGCTGCGATAACGCTCCGAGAACAGCGCAGGCACGAAGTCGGGCGCCGAGGCGAAGAGGAAGAGCGCCAGCGGCACGAAGAGCAGCAAGAGTCGACCCGTCGCCTCCCGGAACACGCCGGCGCCCTCTTCGCTGCGGTGCTCGGCGTCGAGCTCGCCGATGCGGACCATCAGGATTTCCGTCGTCGGCAGATAGAGCAGATCCACCAGCGGCAGCTGGAAGCAGCCCACCGAGTACACCGCGAACGACGCCGCGCTCACGCTCGCCGAGACCGCGTACTGGTGGAAGTAGCTCTGCGGCACCGCCACCAGCATCGCCGTGCCAAAGGGCAGCGCGTAGCGCCACTGCGAGCTCCAGGTGCGCGCGCTCACCATCGGCCCGGTCTCGCCGCGAACGGTGAACAGCAGCGCCGCGAGCCAGCGCGCGGTGGCCCAGGCCGCAAGTCCTGTGGCGAGGCCCGTCATGCCGAAGCCGAAGAGCACAGGCAGCGTCATCACCGCGGTGCGCACGAAATCGCTGGCGACGTAGGTGATCGCCGCCTGCCCCGTGCGCCCGCGCGCGGTGAACGTCACCTCGAACGGCAGCGACGCGAGCAGCCCCGCTGCGTAGAGCCCGAGCTGCACCTTCAACGCGCCGAGCCCGGGATTTCCGAGGCGAATCGCGAGCGGATCGCCGAAGCGCCAGAGCACGAGCGCCGCGGTCGCCGCCACGGCGCCGATGAAGAGGTGCGTCTGACAGAGGTACGCGCGCCGGTCCTGACCGCGGGGCAAGAAGTAGTAGAGGCTCTGCACCACGCCAAACGGCAGCACCATGTAGAGCGTCTGCGCCACGAGCACGAACTGCTTGTAGGTGCCGTACTCCGTCGCGCTCAGCATCCGCGCGAGCACCAGCGGGATGCAGAACGTCATCAGCGCCGACACGCCACGCGCGAGCACCAGCTGCCGCGTGCGCGCCATCGTCGAGCGCGTCTCGGCCTGGACCTGAGCCGGAGCGTCGGCTGTCTCGGCGGGGTTCAATCAGCACCCACACCCGGAGTGAAGTCGCCCACGACCGGCCGCTGGAGGCCAAGCGTCCCGAACACGGAGTCGACCTGGCACCCGAGGAGCGCGTCCGAGTGGCCGCCGAAGAGGCCGCGGCTGTGGTTCTCCCAGAGCGTCTTGCGCCGGAGTCGAAACGGATCGCCGCCGAGCTCGTTCTGCGCGTCCTCGGTCGTCACCGCCGACCGGTAGCCCGCGTGCACCAGGGCGTGCATGAGCTCGCGGCTGTAGAAGCCATTCGGATACGCGAAGTCGCGACAGGGCGCGCCGAGCTCGCGCTCAACCGTTGCCTTCGCTTCGCCCAGCTCGCGCGCGATCGACGCTGCGCTCTCGCGCGGCAGCGGCACGTGCCCCACGGTGTGCGCGCCAAAGCTCACCAGCCCCGAGCGCTGCAGCGTCCGACACTGCTCCCAGTCGAGCAGCGCGCCATCGAGCGGCGGCGCCGGCTCGTTCAGACGCGTCGCGAGCGCGTCGATGGCCGCGAGCACCTGCGCGTGCGGCCAGTTGGTGATGAAGCGCTCCACGGCCTCCACGGGATCGAGCCGAATCAGCGGCGCCCATGCATCGACACCACCTGCCCACTCGAAGATCGCCGGCTCGCGACGCGCGCGCGCGTGCACGAGGCGCAGCAGGTGAAAGAGCCGATCGTGCGGCAGTCGCGCGTCGGTACCGATGAAGCCCGTGGGCAGGAAGATCGTCGCCGGCACGCCCAGCTGCTTCAGGATCGGAAACGCGACGTCGAAGTTGTCTCGATAGCCGTCATCGAAGCTGATGACCGCCACGTCGCGCCGCGGCTGGCGAAGGCCCGCGTTCACCTCGAGCGCCTCCGCGAGCGGCACGATGTCGAAGCCGCGCCGCACTTCTTCCAGATGCCGCGCGAACGTCTCTGCCGAGACGAGCAGCCCCGGAATCACGCGCTGCGAGTCGGCGTGAAAGTCCTGCACCACGCGGTGGTACGCGAGGATGAGCGTGCGTCGTCCGCCGGCCTTGAATCGCGCGGCGGCGGCGAGCACGCGACGCGCGCCCGAGTGATGGAGCGCGGCCGCGCAGGCCGCCTTCGCCGCCTGCTTGAGCCCGCCCATCGCCCGCCCCTTCCGCTACGTGCTCGCCCACCGCCGACGCAGCCGCCGCAACGCCTCGTACCCCTCACCGCCGAGCAGCGACTGCCCCCAACTGCGCACCGTGGCGCGCGCGGAGTGACCCGCGCTCCACGCCCGCCCACGCAAGGTAGGAACGACGCTGCGCAGCGTCACCGTGCGGCGCTCACCTGTCGCCCACTCGAACTTGTACGGCTCCGAGCCATGCAAGAAGTCGTACTCGCGCGCGCCTTCGGTGAACGCGTCTTCAATCGTGCGCGCGAGCAGCACCAGGCCCGGGCTCTGCTTCGAGAACGCCGGGTCGTAGCCCGATTGGTAGAAAAACCGACGCTCGCCCTTGCCGAGCATGTACACGCTCGCGATGGCCTGGCCCTTCACCTTCAGCGTGTACAGGCGAACGAGCTCCTCGCGCGCCAGACGACGCGCGACATCGCGATGGAACGCCTCGACGCGCGGGCTGGTGATGCCCTGTGAGCCGCCGTCGCTCTTCCAGCGCAGCGCGTGCAGCCGCAAGAAGTCCTCGAGCGCCTTGGGAATCTCTTCGTCCGTGCGCGCGATGGCGATCTCGAAGCCCTCCTCGCGCTCGAGCTGCTTCTTGCGACGCTTCAAGTTGTCCGCGCGCGAGACCTTCGAGAGGTGCTGCTCGAAGGTCTCTTGAATCGCGATGTACGGGCAGCGGAAGCCCGGCACCTCTTCGAGCTCGAGCCCGCGCGCGCCCGCCTGTTCGCGAAGCAACTGCGTGCTCAGCGAGCCCTCGAGCATCTCGCGCAGCTCGAGCACGTCGTAGCGCGTGCCCGCGAGGTGAAGGGCCTCCGTCCAGAGCGCGCGCTTCACCGCGCTTTCGAACGACGGCGAAGCGAGCGCGTCGAGATAGTCGGAGCCAACGGTCTCGTCCGCGAGGAAGCGCGCGACCCGCGCCGGCCCCGAGCGCTGGATCGAGAGCGGCAGCACGCCCACCAGCTCGCCATCCGCCGTGCGCGCCACGAGGATCAGCGGCCGCCGCCCGGTGTGCAGCCGCGCCCACGCGCCCGTCATCCACGGCCAGCTCAGGAACGGCGGCTCGCCGGCCTGGTACCACAGCCGCGTCCACGACACGCGCAGCCCCTGCAATCCCGTCGCGTCCTGCACGTGCTCCAGCTTCAACGCAGGCGACAGCTCCTCGGCCAGCTCGCCGGTCATCATCGGCCCACCTCGCGAACCGCGGCCGCCACGGCCTCCGCCAGTGCCGCGGCCGCTTGCGGCGTGACGTCCTGGTGAATCGGAATCTCGAGCACGGTGCGCCGCAGCTCCGCCACCTCGGGAAACTCGGCGAGCGCGCACGAGGGATGTCCCGTGCGCCAGAAATCGACGGTCTCGACGCCGCGTGCCGCGAGCAGCATGGCCACCGCGTCGGGCCGCTTGGTGCGCAGCGGGTAGAAGAGCGGACACACGCCCGCGGGAAGCGTGGTGAAGACCGGCGGTGCGATCTCGCGGAGCCGCGCCATGAGGAGGAAGTAGTTGCGGCGGCGAGCAGCGACGATCTCCGCCACGTCCTGCGCGAGCGCGAGCCGCAGCGCCAGCGGCGACATCCCCAGCGACGAGTTCGAGCGCTCGAAGTGCTGCGTGCCCGTCGCGACGTTCCCCACGCCGGCTGCGTTCGCCGTACCGCGACCCAAGGCGCGAATGCCCTGCCTGAGCAAGCGCCCTGCGACTCCCGCACGGAGCTCGAGGTTGGAAAGAAGCAGCGTCGCGAGGTGTCTCGCGGTCGCAGCGCGCGGCGGCGGATGTGGAACGGGAAGCCCCGACGGCCGGCCAGGCGCGAGCACCAGCGCGCCGCCGTGCGGCACGGGCAGCGTCTTGTAGAAGCAGAAGATGCTCGCGTCACCGAGGCGCCCGAGCGGCAGCAGCCCGTCGCCCGAGAAGAGCGCCAGCGCGCAGTCCTCCACGAACACCAGCCCGCGCCGGTCGCAGAGCTCGCGAATCTCTTGGGCCGGCCCCGGAAAGCCCAGGTAGTGGATGAGGTACACCGCGCGCGTCTGCGGACCGATGCGACGCTCGAGGTCCATCAGATCCGGCTGCATCTTCGAGTCGACGCGGAAGAACTTCACCTTCGCGCCCGCGTCGATGAGCGCCTCGACCTCCACGCCGTGGTGGTACGCAGGCACCAGCACCTCGCGACCTTCGAGCCCGAGCACCTTCACCGCGAGCCACACGGCGTTTCGCGCGAAGTAGAAGTGCCGGACCTGCGGCGCGTCGAAGGGGAACGCGGGCTCGCCGCGAGGCGCTTGCCAGAGCATCTCCGGCCAGAGCGTGGGCAGCGCGGGCACATGGCCGGGTCCGCGAACCTTCGACGGCGACGGCGCGACGCGCTGCGCCTCCTGGGCTAGCGCTTCCACGGCCACACCTCCGAGAGCGTGGCCTTCACGCCCGGCGCGACCTTGAACTTTGCGGCGTGCAGCGCGCGTCCGCGCAAGCTGTCACCAAACGCGTAGCACCAGTGGTGAACGCGGACCTTGTCCGTCCACTCCTGCTTCCAGGGCATGTTCGGGCCGAGGAAGTCGAACTCGCGCAGCCCGCGATCGCAGCAATCCGCGAGCACGTCTTCGAGGATCAAGTGGCCCGGCGAGGCCTGCGAGAGCGACTCGTCGAAGCCGAGCTTCGGCAGCGCGCAGATGCCGGCGTGCGTGAGCGCGAAGTAGAACGCCACCGTGCGATCGCCGGCTCGCAGGAAGAAGAGCGACAGCGTGCCTGCATCGGCCGACGCGTGCGCGAGCGCGCTGTAGAACGCGCGCGTAGCCTCGTCGCTCGAAATCGCTGTGCCCTCTTTGCCCTTCCAACCTGCGGCTTCGAGCGCGAAGCCCTCGTCGAGCTTTGCGTCGAGTGCGGGCCCGCCCGTGAAGCGCTCGAAGGTGATCTCGCCCTGCTCCGCGAGCTTCTTGCGACGCCGACGCAGGTTGGAACGGAACTTCGCCGTCAGCCGCTCCATCAGCACGTCCTTCGACACGCCCAGCGGAATGAATGGCGTCTGCATCGACTCCCAGAGCCCCGTGTGCCGCCCCGCAGCCTTGGCAAGCTCGATGAGTGAGCGCGCAGCGCCGCTCGGTGGCACATCGGGGAGCTCGAGCACATCCCAGTCGAGCTCAGCGAGTGCGCTCCACACGGCCTGAATCGCCGGCGCGTCATCCGCGCGCGCCACGAGATCGAAGCGCGCGGAGTGAACGTTCGCCGCGCCCGAGAGCAACGTCGCGGGCAAGCCGTAGAAGCCCTCGCGCCGCTCCACGAGCACCAGCCCCGCACGCAGCCCGCTCGCGTCGTGCACGGCGATGCAGCGCACCGGCTTCTCCTTCGCGAACGCGTCCAGCCAGCAGCGCAGGAACGCGTGCGAGTAGAACGGCGCGTCGTGTTCGGTGCGCGTCAGCAGCGCGCGCCACGCGGGCTCGAGGGCGTCGAAGCCCGCGCGATCCAGCACCTCCACGCGCAGCGATTCATTGGGCAGCGCAGGATTCGCCATGGCTCACTCCTTCCCGCCCGGCGCGCGCCGTGCGGCGATGGCCCGCTTGAGCTCCGCGAGCCGCAAGATCCAATTCGCCAGCTTCCGCGCGTCGTGACGCACCCGGGCGCCGCGCGCGGTCACGTCGGCCTGCACCAGGTGCACCCCGAGCGCCTCGAGCTTGTCGCCGTCCACGCCCACCGGCTGCGCGCCCTCTCTCGCGTAACGCGCGATCTGCTCGGGCGTGTGCTCGCCCGCGTGCGCGAGGACGCAGTTCAGCACCGGCCCCACGTGCTCGTGCAGCGCGCGGACGTGATCCGCCGCCTCGTAGCCGTCGGTCTCGCCGGGCTGGGTCATCAAGTTCAGCACCAGCACCTTGAGCGCGCGCGAGCGCGCGAGCGCCTCGGCCACGCCACCCACGAGCAGGTTCGGCAAGATGCTCGAGTAGAGCGAGCCCGGCCCGAGCACGACGACGTCCGCGAGCTCGATGGCCGTGAGCACGCCGGGAGCTGGCGGCGGCGAGGGCGGATCGAGCGCGAGTCGATCGATGCGTCCGCCTGCGTGGGTGATGGCCTGCTCGCCCACGATGCGTCGACCGTCGTGCAGATCCGCCACCAACTGCACGCGCCGCAGCGTCGAGGGCAGCACGCGTCCGCGCGCGCCGAGCAGCGTGCCCGCGACACGAACCGCCTCGAGAAAATCACCCCGCAACTGCGAGAGCGCGCCGAGCACGAGATTTCCGACGGTGTGTCCCTCGAGTCCCGCGCCGCGCTCGAAGCGAAACTGGAAGAGCTCCTTGAGGCCCTGGTTGCGCGGCCCCGCGAGCGCCACCAGGCAGTTCCGCACGTCGCCGGGCGGCAAGAGATCGAGCTCGCGCCGCAGCCGCCCCGACGAGCCGCCGTCGTCGGCCATGGTGACGATGGCCGTGAGCTGGAGCAGCGGCTCGCCCGGCTTGGGCGAGGTGTGCGGGCGCAGCCCGCGCAGCACCACGGGCATGCCCGTGCCGCCGCCCACGCAGACCACGCGAATCGGCTCGGGCATGTTGAAGAGCCCACGACCGATTTCGGAGCGCGGCTGGTTCGGCCCGCGGACGAGCTCTTCTTCGAGGCGCATGGCTACCTCGCCCCCCGGCCGAGCAGCACGTGCCGCACCGTATGAAACAGAATGGTTATATCGAGGAAGGCCGAGCCGTTCTTGATGTAGTAGAGGTCGTACTCGAGCTTGTTCCGCGCGTCCTCCACGCTCGCGCCGTACGGGTAGCGGATCTGCGCCCAGCCGGTGACGCCCGGCTTCACCGCCTCGCGCAGCCCGTAGAACGGGATCACGTCCTTGAGCTGGTTCACGAAGACGGGCCGCTCCGGCCGCGGGCCCACGAGCGTCATGTCGCCGCGCAGCACGCTGAAGAGCTGCGGCAGCTCGTCGAGCCGGCAGAGCCGCAGCCACTTGCCCACGCGCGTCACGCGCGGGTCGTTCTTCTGGGCCCACTGCGCGCCCGCAGCCTCGGCGTCGACGCGCATGGTGCGGAACTTGGTGATCTGGAAGACCTTGCCGCCGAGGCCGACGCGCTCCTGGCTGTAGAAGAGCGGCCCCTTCGAGTCGAGCTTCACCGCTGCGGCCACCACGAGCATGACCGGCGCGGCGAGCAGCGCGAGCGTGCCTGCGGAGATGAGGTCGAGCGCGCGCTTCACGAACGCCCGAACGCGCGACGGTCGAAGCTCTTCGGCGTAGATGAGATCGCTCTGGCGAAGCTGATTCACCGGCAGCCGACGCAGCACGCGCTCGGCGAAGCGCGCGCCCTCGAGCACATTCCGGCCGTCGAGCCGGCAGCGCAGCAGCGCATCGGCCGGCAGCCCTCGACGCGCGTCCCCGCTGGCCACCACCACCGCGTCCGCGCGCAGGCGCGCTGCCACCTCGGCCACGTCGCCACGAAGCACGTTCGGCGGCGCACCCTCGGGATCGCCGTCATCGACGAAGCCGAGCAGCTCGCACGTGCCCTCGCCGTCTTTCTGGATCGAGCGCGCGAGCTCCTGCGCGCGCGGACCTGAGCCCACGATGAGCACGCGCGATGGATGCGCGAGCACGATCCACAGCGCGTAGCGGACCGCAACGGCACCGAACACCGCACCCGCAGCCGCGCCGAGCGCTGTCCCACGCGGGGCGCCATGCAGCACGTGCGCGAGGAGCGGAGCTACGAACGCGAGCGCCAATCCGCCGGCGCGCAGGAGCCGCGTGCCCGTTTCGCGATCGCGCTGGGCGACGCCGAGGTCGTACAAGTCGCCCGCGTAGAGCGCGACCTGCACCAGGCCGGTGACTCCTATCGCGAGCGCCAGCCCCGCGCGCGTGTGCATCGCGGCCGGACCGGCGAGCAGGCCCTCACCCGCGAGCGCCGCGGAAAAGAGCGCCATCAGCTCGAGCGCGAACAAGCCCACCTTGCGCGGCGAGAACCAGTGATTGAAGACCCGCGCCATCGCCATGGTGTCCGCCCGCCCTGCCCCGTCCAGCGCCAACCGTCCGACCCCGTTTCAAGACCCGGCCTCCAAGCCTGTCGGCTGCGCCGGCTGAGTCACCGGCGAGGTCTTGAAGCCCATCAGCGATACGCCAGCTCCGCCACGTCGACGCCGTTCAGCACGCAGCCCAGCACGGGCGCGTCGTGCAGCTGCGAGAGCGCCTGTGACACCCGCCGCGACGACGTCTGCCCGGCCTTCACCACCATCACCACGCCCTGACACTGCGTGGCCAGGATGTGCGCGTCGGCGAAGGCGAGGCACGGCGGCGCGTCGAGGTAGACCTCGTCGAAGTGATCGGCCGCGTGCTTCATGAGCTGCCGCATCACGCTCGAATGCAGCAGGTCCGCGGCCTCTTCGACCTTTCCACCTGCAGGCATCACCGCCAGCCGCGTGCTCGCGAAGCGCCGCAGCGCGCTCGGCACCTGCGCCTCGCCGCGCAGCACCTCGGCCAGGCCAGGCTGAGGCGTGAGGCCGAGCAGCGTGTGCACCGTCGGCCGCCGCAGGTCGCAGTCCATGAGCAGCACGCGCCGCTCGGGGTTCGCGGCGGCCGCGGCGAGCGCGAGGTTCACCACGGTGAGCGTCTTGCCCTCGCCCGCGACCGCGCTCGTGAACGCCACGGTCTTCAGCGGCCGCGTGGCGCGCACGCGCTCCAGCCGGTGGTACAGCAAGCGGAACTGCTCCGCCGCGGCCGATGCCGGTTGGGTGATGGCGACCACGCGATTGTCGATGTCGTTGAAGCTCGCGTTGGCGTCGACGCGGGTCGCGAAGTTTCCACTGCGCTCGATGGTGGGATTCATGGCGTTTCTCCTGAGCTACGCGTCGAGGGTGGTGGGCCGATTCACGAGGGGCCGCAGCTTCTTCCCGCTGCCGAGGAGCTGCGCCTTGCCCAGCTGCGGCACCGCGGCCAGCACCGGCAGCTGCAGCGCGACGTGCGCGTCGCCGACCTCGCGCAGGCTGTCGTCCTGCAGCTCCAGCACCACACCCGCGAGGAGCCCCAGCGCCAGCGCGGCGAGGGCCACGAGCATCATCCCCGCGGTGCGGTCGGGCCGCGCCGGGAGCGCCGGCACCGCCGCCGCCGAGATGACGTGGAACATCTGCGCCCGCGCGCGCAGCTCCTGATCCTGGGCCACCTCGGCCTCGACCTTGCGCGAGAGCATCTGCTGGTACTTGGTCTTCAAGACCTCGTACTGCCGGTCGAGCTCGGCGAGCGGCGCGCTCCAGCGAGGCGTGTCGTCGATGCGCTGGCGGTAGATCTCGGACTGCTGCTTCAGCTCGGACACCTCACGCTCGAGCTCGCGCACCTCGTTGGCCGCCTCGGCGACGCTGGTGTCGGCGTTGCGGATCGCGGCCTCGAGGTGGGTGCGCTGGCTGTGCGTGCTCTGCAGCTCGCGCTCCAGCCGCTGAACTTCGGGGTGGTCCTCGGTGAACTGGCTGCGGGCGGCGTTGAGCGCGCCCTGGAGCTCGCTCTCGTGGTGCGCGAGCCGGCCGGCGTCGGTGTCGGCGTCGATCCTGCCCTTGCTGGCTTCGGCGTGACGGCGCTGGGCGTCGTGGAGCGCGTCGGTGCGCGTGCTGAGCACCATGGTGGTGCGCTCCAGGCCGCGCATGTTGGCCTCCATCTGCTCGGGCAGCTCGCCGAGGTGCGCGACCTTGAAGTCGCCGAGCTTCTTCTCCTGCGCCGCAACTTCAACCGAGAGCTTCGACAGCTCGTCCTCGAAGAGGTCGTGCACCAGCGCGGCCTGGTTGGCGCGCACGGAGAGCGTCTCCTCGGCGAACAGGTCGGGCAGCCGGTTGGCCACGTTCGCGGCGATCTGCGGGTCCGCGTCTTCGAACGTGAGGTCGAACGCGTTCTCGCCCTCCACCTTCACGTCGAGGTGGTGGCGCAGCTCGCCGGCCGCGGCACTGAGCCCGTTCTTCTTCACGATGTCCGGGTACAGGTTCTGCTCCTGCACCACCTGCTCGAGGATCGGCCGGCTGAAGAGCTCGGTCTGGATGGTCTTAAGCCGGTCCTCGATGAGCTGGGTGACCGTGGGGTTCACCAGCTCGGGCGAGACGCGCGCCTGCTCCACGCGCATCGTCGACTCCGCCCGGTACACGTTCGGCGAGCCCTGCACCACGGCCGAGCCAATCGCCAAGACGATCGCGCCGACCAGCAGGCACAGCTTGCGCCGCCGCCAGATGCCGGCGAGCACGCGCTGCGCGTCGATGCCCTGCTCGGCCGACCTGCGCTGAGCGTCCATCATGAAGTTTCGCGTCGGCAGCTCCGATGCCATTCCCGTGCCCCTTTCCAACCCGCCCCGGGTGTCGCCGCGCCCGTCACCCCGTCCCATGCTCGCCAAGGCCTGCTCCCGTCAGATGTGCTTGGGCGCGAACTCCGGCGCCCAGGTGAGCTGCACCCCGAAGATGTTTCGGTCCACGTTCACCAGCTGGGCCGCGCCCGTGTTGATGTCCTGCTGCTGGATGCGCTGCGCCTGCAGGTGCCCGGAGATCTCCCGGGTGAAGGCCCAGCCCAGCCCGCCGCCAATCGAGTAACCCTGCACCGTGGTCGGTCCATCCGGCGCGAGGCCGTTGCGGAACGCGCCCGAGCCCAGCCAGAGGTTGAGCTTGCGCCACGGGTGCCAGGCCACCGCGAGCTCGGCGTAGTCGGCCCACACGGCGGCCGCGTAGCCCGCGGAGCCGAGCAGGTCGTGCCCGCCGATGAGATCGATCTCGCTGAGCTCGCCGGCCCAGGTGATGCCCGCCTCGCCCACCGGGACGACCGACGTCGCGCCGCGCTGGGTACCGTCGACCCAGGCCAGCGGGCCGCCCTTCGCATACGCGTGCCACTTCTCGGAGAGCTGGTGGTCCCAGGTGAGGAGGCCGGTGTGCGTCTGGCCGACGACGTCCGGCACGGCGATGAAGGCCTGGTAGCGGTACGTGACGCCGACCGTGCCGCGCGCGCCGAGCTTGTACTGGTACGAGGCCGACGGCGCCTGGGTGAGGCTGAGCGGCAGCCCGGCCTGATCGATCTTTGCGACCTCCTGGCGATCGTCGAGGAGGACGCTGCTGCGCGGCGAGAGCTGGTAGGTCAGGCCGGCGCCGCCCGTGCTGTAGAAGATCGGCACCGGGATGGCGGCCAGGCCCAGGCGCGGCAGCGACGTCGGATCCTGCACGCGCCACGCCTCCACGTCGCCGCGCACCGCGAGTCGATGGGTGAGCTGGTCCTTGATGTCGAAGGCAGCGCGGTGATCGAGCTCGGGCACCTGTTGCACGGCTTTGTAGAGCGCGTCGGCGGCGTACCAGGCGTCGAGCTTGAGCTCCTCGTTGGCTGCCGTCAGGCCGAGCTTGGGCGAGATCTTGGAGAAGACCTCCTGGTTGCCGTTCAGGTACGGGTCGGTGTCGTAGCGGGCCTCGGTGCCCAGCTCGACGAGCGGCTTCACGATCGTCTCCGCGCGCGCCACCTGCGCGCCCAGGACGCCGACCACCGCCACGCTGAAGGCCGCCCACCGCATCGCCCGCCCCCCGCCGCCTCGACCGCCCACGCCTCAACCCGCCCCGAAGCCCTCCCTACGGCACGTAGATGGTGTCGCCCGCGTCGAGGTAGATCGCGTCGCCCTTGTTGCCCTTGACCATGTCCGAGTAGCGCACCGTGTAGCGCTGCGTGGCCTGGCCTTCCTGCTGCCGCACGATGGTGATCGCGTCCTGATCGGCAAACGGGTTGAACCCGCCCGCGGCAGCCAGCGCCTGGAGCAGGGTCACGCTGCCGCGAAGCGGAAAGGTGCCCGGCTTTTGCACCTCGCCGATGACGTGGAACCGCGGCGCGTTCACCTCACGCACGATGACGGCCACCTTCGGGTCCTCGACGTACGGCCTGAGCTTCTGCTGGATCTCGCCAGCCAGCTCCCCTGCGGTCTTGCCCTGCGCGGTGAGCTCGCCCAGGAGCGGCAGGCTGATCTTGCCGTCGGGTCGGACCGGCAGCGTCCGCGAGAGGTCCTCGCTGTGCCAGACCGACACCTCGAGCACGTCCTCCCGACCGATGTGGTACTCGGTCAGCGTCTGCGGCTGGGCTGGCGGAGCCGACGTCGTGGCGCAGCCCGAGAGCGCCAGCGCCGCCAGAAGCCCGCAGATCCCGCTGCCGCCCAAAATCCGTCTGGAGCCCATGGCCGCCTCCCTGGTCGTGCGCCCACGCTGGGCGCTCGGCTCCCCGAGCCGTCGCCAGCGCATGAAGCAGCGCGCGTGCCACGCCGCGCTCGCTCGGCTGCTCGCCTTCGTCGCCCCGGTTGCCAGGAGCGGGCCGTCGCGGCGTGGGTGGAAGAAGTTTTCCGCGCCAGGGCTGCGGGGGCGTCAGCTGGTCCGCGGCGGGAGCCCAGAGCGCACGCCGCGCATGACGCGACCTACCGTTGATGCGGCAATTCGAGAGCTTCGCTGGGAGGTCATCATGGGGAAGGCAGCGATGGCGGCGGCGGCGGCGGTGGGCGCGGGGATGGTGGCCTTCCCGACGCTGGCGGTGTGGCTGCCGGCGGCGTGGGCGGAGTGCGGGGCGCTGGGGATCACCGGACTGAGCCTGGTCGGCGCGAGCTATGCCATTTCGAGGCGCGCGGCGACGCAGCAGGCACGGCCGGAGGCGCACGAGGCCCCGACCACGCCGCAGGAAGCGCAGGAGATCTGAGTCGGCGCGGACGTGGCGGGGGGACGCCAGGCTTCCCCAAGCACGCGACGTAACGAGGTGCCGTGGGAACCGTGTCGGTGACTGGTAAACGGGAAACGGGCCGTTGCCCATTCACCGGTCACCGTCACTGTTCCCAAAGTACGCGAAGTATCCCGAGCGTCGTAAGGAAAGCCGAACGCCCAGGTCCTGCGCGTCCCTACTTCTTGCGGAAGCGCGACAGCGCTGGGGGCAGTGTCTCGAGCGGGGGGAACTGCTGGTCGGGGTGGAGGCTCTTCGCGCGCGCGTAGAGCTGGTCCTCGGTCTCGACGTTGTTCGGGTCGGGCACGCAGCAGTCCACGGGGCAAACCGCGGCGCACGCCTCCTCGTCATGGAACCCCACGCACTCGGTACAGAGCTTGGGGTCGATGACGAAGATCTCCTCGCCCTGGCTGATGGCCTGGTTGGGGCACTCCGGCTCACACGCCCCGCAGTTGATGCACTCCTCCGTGATGATCGTGGCCATGGCGACGTCGCTCCAGCGCCGCCGGCCCGTTCACGGGAAGGGCGGCGCGTTCCGTTCTCCACTCGCTTAGGTCACGCCGCGCGGCGCGTCAAGATCTCGAGGGCCTACTCGGTCACCACCACCGCGCCGGTGACCATGTTCATCGGGCACGCAAAGGCGATGCGCCCCACCTTGCTGGCCTTCACCGGCACGGCCACTTCCTTGTTCAGCGGCAGCTCCACCCGGACCTTCTGGTCGGGGATGACGATGGCCGTGGCACAGGTCTCGTCCGTGACGCGGGTGATGTCGAGGACGAGGCTCTCGCCGTTCTTCGCCCGGATCTCCGAGGGCTCGAAGCCCGCCTCCGTCACGCCGACCTTGACGTGCCGCGCGTCGGCCGGCTTGGCCGCAGGCTTGGCGTCCGCGGGCTTGGCCGCTTGCTTGGAGTCGGCCGCCTTTTCAGCCGGCTTGGCCTTGCCGTCGGCGTAGGCGGTGCCCGCGAGGGCGAGCACGCCCAGGAGAGCAATCGAGAGGTTCTGACGCGAGGACATGTCTGCTCCGGGAAAACGGTCGGCCCAATGTAAAGACGTGAGCGCCCGCTCGCAAATTCGCCCCTTGGAGCGCCCCACGCTCCGGCCGTAGATTTCAGGTCACGCCAAGCCTCGGAGGGGCGATGCGCATCGAAGAGAACCACACCTTCACGACCGAAGAGGCGCAGCAGCGGCTCAAGCTGCTCGTCGACGGCTGGCAGAAGAAGTACGGCGTCAGCGCAGCCTGGACCGGCAGCGCCGTGCAGGTGAACGGCAAGGCGATGGGCGTGACCATCGACGCCAAGGTCACCATCGAGCCCAACAAGATCGTCGCCGACGGCAAGGATCCCGGCTTGCTCCTGCGCGGCGCCGCGGTCGGCTACTTGAAGAAGAAGTTCGCCGAGTACTTCGATCCCAAGGTCACCGTCGCGGATCTGTCCACGCGGCAGAGCTGACCGAACAGCCGTTGCTCGTGGCTCGTCGTTCGTTCGCCGTCACGCGCGTGGAAACCCACGCCCGCGCCCGAGAACGCGCCACGAACCACGAGCCACGAACCCGATTGGGATGAAGCCGATCGCTCAGCTGCCTTGGGCCGGCTGCGCGAGCTTCTCCAGCGCGACCTTGGCCGCGGCCTGCTCGGCGTCCTTCTTGTTGCGGCCGCTGCCGGTGCCGTAGGTCTCGCCGCCGATCACCACCTCGACCTCGAACGTCTTGGCGTGATCCGGCCCCTCCTCGTGCGTCACCCGATAGCGCGGCTGCGCGTGCACCACGCTCTGCGCGCGTTCCTGCAGCTCGGTCTTGTAGTCGTGCTCGAGCGTGCCATCGCGCGCGCGCTCGAAGAGGTCGCCGAAGAGCCGCTCCACGACCGCGACCACGGCCGAGAAGCCTTGCTCCAGAAATATCGCGGCGAGCACGGCCTCCAGCGCGTCCGCGAGCAGGGAGCTCTTGTCGCGGCCGCCGGTGCGCTCCTCGCCCTTTCCCAGCCGCAGCAGCTCGCCCAGCCCATGCATCCGGGCCACGCGCGCGAGGCCCTCTTCGTTCACCAGGCTGGCCCGGAGCCGCGAGAGCTTCCCCTCGCTCGCGTCGGGACAGAGCGCCATGAGCTTGTGGCTCACGGCCAGGTCGATGACGGCGTCGCCGAGGAACTCGAGGCGCTCGTTGTCCGAGCAGGCCTCGCCGCGGCTCTCGTTCACGTACGACTTGTGGGTGAGCGCCTCGAGGGCGCGCTCGGGCTGCGCGAAGCTGCAGCCCAAACGCGTCTCGAGGGAGTTGACCCTCGCCAGGTGATCTGGGTCGACGAGGCTCAAGCGAACACGACGACTACGGGGTCGTCGACCAGTCCGGCGTGCCGTACGCGATGAGCGCGTGCGCGTGGATCTGCGAGTCGTTGCCCACGACCATCTTCATCTTGGCGCCCTGCGCGCCGGGGCCGTGGAGGATGACCTCCCAGGACTTGTTCTTGAAGTTCGCCGCCACCGGGCAGCCGCCGGGGAGGCCGTACTTCTGCGAGTTGGCCGCGGCGATCTGCGTCGCCTGCTGATCGGAGATGGTGGCGCCCTTGGGCATCTGGCCGCTGCCGAACGGCGCGCAGGCCTGGGGAGCGGGCATGGGCGCAGGCGTGGGGGCCGGCGTCGGCGCAGGCGTCGGCGCCGGCGTGGGAGCAGGCGTGGGCGCGGGCTGCTGCACCGGCGCGGGCTCGGGCTTCGGCTCGTTGTGGCTACAACCGGCGGCCAGCACCGCACCCGCCAGCACGCCCATCAGCTTCATGAAGTTCTTCGACACGCGTTCCCTCCGTTCGACCCACCCCTCCCGGGCTGGGCATTGAAATGTTCGACAAGGAATCTACCGCACCAGGCGGTCGCTGAGTTGCTCCGCAAGGGTATACGGGTCTGCCTCGCGCCGGGCGATCCGCTCGGCCACCCCATCCAGCGCGCCCTGCTCCGCCTCGAGCTTCGAGAGGGCGTGCCGCACCAGCCGCTCGCGCAAGAGCTCCACGAACTCCTGCCGCGCGCGCTGGGCCTCGCGCCGCAGGAGCTGGCCTTCCTTCACCAGGTATTCGCGGTGCCGCTCGAGCGCGGCCGCGAGCTCGGCGATGCCCTCGTCGCGCGCGGCCACGGTCTTCACGATGGGGATCTCCCAGTCGTGCTCGGGCGCGCGGAACGCGGCGGACTTGGTCATCTTGTGATCCGCGTCGTGCTCCATGGGCGCGGTGATGTGCCGCAGCTCGAGCATGGCGCGCAGCTCGCGGACGGTGCGGTCGGCGCCCTCGCGGTCGGCCTTGTTCACGGCGAAGACGTCCGCGACTTCCAGGATGCCGGCCTTGATGGCCTGGATGTCGTCGCCCATGCCGGGAACGACGACCACGACGGTGGTGTGCGCCGTCTTGGCGATGTCGACCTCGTCCTGGCCCACGCCCACGGTCTCGACGATCACCACGTCCTTGCCCATGGCATCCATCACGCGGATCACTTCGCCCGTGGCGCGCGAGAGGCCGCCCAGCGCGCCGCGCGTGGCCAGGCTGCGAATGAAGACGCCCTCGTCGGTGGCGTGGCCCTGCATGCGGATGCGGTCGCCGAGGATGGCGCCGCCGGAGAACGGGCTGGTCGGGTCGACGCAGACCACGCCCACGGTCTTGCCCTGTGCGCGCCAGAAGGCAATTAACCGATCGGTTAACGTGCTCTTGCCCGCGCCCGGCGCGCCGGTGATGCCCACCACGTAGGCGCGGCCGGTCTTGGGGAAGAGCGCCTTGAGGACGTCGGTGGCGCTGGCGCGGCCGTCGTCGATGTCGCGCATCAGCCTCGCGGCCGAGCGCACGTCGCCCGAGGCCACGAGCGCGGCAATCTGCTCGGTGGTCGCGGGCATCTACTTGAGCAGGCTGCGGGCGATGACCATGCGCTGCACCTCGCTGGTGCCCTCGCCGATCTCGCAGAGCTTGGCGTCGCGGTAGTACCGCTCCACCGGGAACTCGTTGGTGTACCCGTAGCCGCCGTGGATCTGGATGGCCTTGTCGCAGGCGCGGTTGGCGACCTCGCTCGCGAAGAGCTTGGCCATGCTCGCCTCGCGGCCGTACGGCTTGCCCGCGCTCGCCAGCGCCGCCGAGCGCCAGATGAGCAGCTGCGCCGCGGAGAGCTCGGTGCGCATGTCGGCGAGCATCCACTGGATGGCCTGGAACTTGGCGATGGGCTGGCCGAACGCCTGGCGGTCCTTGGCGTACTTCGCCGCTTCTTCGAGGGCGCCGCGCGCGAGGCCCGCCGCGAGGGCGCCGATGGTGATGCGGCCGCGGTCGAGGATGGCGAGGGTGTCGATGAAGCCGTGGTCGACGTCGCCCAGGCGGTTCTCGTCGGGCACCTCGACGTCTTCGAATACGAGCTCGGCGGTGTCGCTCGAGCGCATGCCCATCTTTCCGTGGATGGGGCGCTGGGCGAAGCCCTTCATGCCGCGCTCGAGGATGAACGCGGTGATGCCGTGCTGCTTCTTCTCGGGCGCGGTCACGGCGAGCACGACCCAGCTCGAGCCGACGGTGCCCTGGGTGATCCACATCTTGCTGCCGTTGATGACCCAGCGGTCGCCCTTCTTGACCGCCTTGGTGCGCATGCCGGCGGCGTCGGAGCCGGAGCCGGCCTCGCTCAAGCCCCAGGCGCCGAGGAACTCGCCTGTGGCCAGCTTGGGGAGGAACTTCTGCTTCTGGGCCTCGTTGCCGAAGACGCGGATGTGGCTCGATCCCAGCCCGTTGTGCGACGCGACCGTCAGCGCGAGCGAGCCATCCCAGCGCGCGACCTCTTCGACGGCGACCGCGACCGCGAGGCTGTCCATGGCCGCGCCGCCGTACTCCTCGCCGACCAGGATCCCGAGCGCCCCCAGCTCGCCGAGCTGCTTCACCACCTCGAGCGGGAACGTCTCGGTCTTGTCCCACTCGCGCGCGTGCGGGCGGACGTTCTTTTCACAGAAGGCGCGGAGGCTTTCCTTCAGCGCCAGGTGGCTTTCGGGGAGCGAGAAGTCCATGGGCGTAGCGCTTATATGTCGGGCCTCGGGCGCTGGGAAGCGCCCCAACGGCGCGGGTCAGTGCGTGGTCCGGCTCTCCACGGGCTGCGCCGGCTGCTCCACCTGCTCCTGCGGCGCCGGCTCGGGCAGCTTCGTCTCGAGCGCCTTCGCGGCCTCGGCTTCCTGAGCCTTGCGCTTGGCCCGCGCGCGCTGCAGGCCCACCCAACCGAGCACCAGCCCGAACGCGACCACGAGCACGGTGAACTGCGCCCGCTTGGCCACCATCATGAAGTGGGTGATCTCGCCGCCGAAGTGCTTCGCGAGCAGCACCAGCAGCGGCACCGAGATGCACGCCGCGAGGCCGTCGAAGAGCACGAACTGCCAGTAAGCGAGCCCGCTCGCGCCCGCGGCGAAGAACACGCCCGCGCGCACGCCCGGCATGAAGCGCGCGGCCATGACGATCTTCTGCCCGTACTTCGCGAAGAGCGCCTCAACCTTCGCGAGCTTCTCCGGCGTGACCAGCCGGCCGATGAAACTATTTGGTTTCAGATTTCGGCCCGTGCGGCGGCCGAAGAAGAAGATGGTCGAGTCGCCGGTGAGGATGCCCAGGAAGGCCACGGCGACCATCACCCGGCTGTCGGCGGCGCGGGAGTACGCGAGGTACCCGCCCAGCATGAGCGTCACGTCCTCGGGCAACGGCAAACCCAGGCCGCACAAGACCAGGATCGCGTACACCATCGCGTACGCGACCAGGCCGTGCGTCTGCCCGAGGAGGCCGGTGAGGAAGTGCTCCATGCGGAAGCGCGCGAACCCGCGCCCTACTTCTTGCGCAGCTCGATGCCCGCCAACACGTCGGGCACCACCTGCTCCAGCGGACGATCCGGCTTGCCGATCGTGTCCACCGCGCGCACGGCCTCCTTGATGCCGGCGAAGCCCAGCTTGAGCTGAGCTTCTTCATCACCAGCAGGGTCCGTCGACGCCACCTTGATCGCGATGGCGCGGGCCAAGAGCTCGCTGGCGAAGTCCGAAGCGCTTTCCAGCGCGGGGCCGCCGTTCACGCGAACCACCGCGGCCTGCTCCGCCGCGCCTTTGAGGACGCCGCCGCGCTTGGCCAGGATCGGATCGAGCACCAGCCGCGCATAGGCGCGAACCACGGCCTGCACATCCGGCTTCGGGCTGGGCCCCAGCACGAGCAGCGCGTCCGCACCGACGGGGACGGCCTGCGCGGCGCCGCGACCGTCGAGATCGTTCACGGCCACGATGGCGCGTCCGGCCGGGTCGCGCAGGATCTTGCGCGCCTTGCCCAGCGGCTCATCGACGAGCGCCAGGTACGCCTTGGTGTCCGCGCGATACGCCTCCTGCACCTCGGCGAAGAGCTCGTGGATCTTGGCGGCCTGGTACACGGCGGCGAGCTGCTTCTCGAAGCCCTGCAGCTGCGCGGGCTGGACGCTCGCGGGCGCGGCAAACTGCGGCGCCGGCCCGAGCTGCGCGGTGTAGGCGACGTACTGCCCCAGCGCGAGCGGGTGCTCGTCGAAGAACGCGCTCATCTGCTCCTTGAGCTTGGGGTCGAGCGAGGCCAGCGCCTGCCGGACGTGCGCGCGCACATGCGAGAACTCGCGCCGCGCCACGGGGTACTGGCGGACGACCGGGGCGTCGTCGTAGCCGAGCGCGTTCATCACCGCGAAGAGCGTGAAGAGGCGCTCGTCGGCGCGCACCTCGACGCCCTGCGGCGAATACACCGACGCGAACCAGTCCTGCGCGGCGAAAGCGGACCCGGGCGCGAGCAGCAAACCCAGCGCAACCAGGGGGAGAAGAGCACGGCGGAGCAACGAAGCCTCCAGAGCGAAGCGCCACGTCGGCGCAACCCTTGGGCAATAGCACGAAGGCCGGCGTGTGTCCCCGGCTGGCTGGGTGACGCTTAGCCTGGCTTAGCGAGCGCCAGCAGCCTCAGCCCGTCGCGGTTCAGGTTGAGCTTCTTCCCGAACTCGGCGCTGATGTTGAGCATCAGCTTCAGGCAGGCCTGCGGCTTCTGGGCGAGCAGCTTCTTGAAGGCGTCGGCGCGGATCTCGACGGCCTTCACGTCGCTCTCGGAGAGCGCGGAGCACAGCCGCCGCGAGGGCGAGAGGAGCGCGAGCTCGCCCAGCGTGTCGCCGGGGCCGAGCGTGGCCACGTGCTGGTCCTTGCCGTCGCCGTTCTTGATGCCGATGGCCACGCGGCCTTCGATGACGAAGTACATGGCCTCGGCGACCATGTTCTCCGCGAAGATGAGCGTGCCGCGGGGGAAGGTTTTCTCCGCGCAGACGGCCGCGATGATCTGCAGGCCCGTGGGCGAGAAGTCCTTGAGGAGCGGACTCTCTTTGATGAGCTCCTCAGCCGGCATACACGTCCCCTAGACGGAACTTCGCCACCCAGTTGTAACCCGGCTCGGGCCGCACGGAAAGAAAGCCCCCTGCCCAGTCTGGGACTCAGCGACTTCCAGCGTCCTCGGCGAAGGCGCGGGCGTTCTCGACGTAGCCCTGGGCGCTGCGGATCAAGAGCTCGCGTTCGGCGTCGTTCACCGGGCGCTTCACGCGTGCGGGCGAGCCCACCACCATCGAGCCCGGCGGAATCACGGTGCCGGGCGTAACCAGGCTGCCGGCGGCGACGAGGGAGCCTGCGCCGATGCGGCAGCCGTCAAGGAGGATGGCGCCCATGCCGATGAGGCAGCCGTCCTCGACGGTGCAGCCGTGCAAGACGACGTGGTGTCCGACGGTCACGCGCGCGCCGATGTCCAGGGCGAACTTGCCGCCGAGCACGTGCAAGCACGAGAGGTCCTGGATGTTGGTCTCGTCGCCGATGCGGATCGCGTCGACGTCGCCGCGCGCGACCACGTTGCACCAGATGCTCGCGCGCTCGCCGAGGGTGACGTCGCCAATGACCACTGCGCTCGCGTCGACGTAGGCGCTCGGGGGGATGATCGGGCTCTTGCCGCGGAAGGGACGGATCATCCGCAGACTCTAACCTCGCGCGCGGCGACGGCGCAGGCCGAGCATTGCGAGCGCAAGCACACCGAAGGCGGCGCTGTCCGGCGTGCTCGTGCAGCCGCAGCCCCCGGACTCGGCCTTGCTGCCGCCGCCCGTGGAACCGGACGCCGCCGCGCTCGCGTGCGAGCCGGTGCTGCCCGTGGTGGCGCCCGCGGACGTCGTCGAGGTGGCCTCGCCGCCGCTCGAGCCCGTCGACGAGGAAGTGGAGATCGTGCTGCCGCTGCTGCTGCTCGACGACGAAGAGGTCGCGGAGCTGCTGCTCGCGCTCGAGGACGAAGCAGACGTCGTGGAGCTGCTGCTGCTGGTCGTGCCCGACGAGGACGACGACGAGCTCGTGGAGCTGCTGCTCGTCGACGACGTCCCGCTGCTGCTCGCGCTCGAACCGCTGCCCGAGCCGCTGCCGCTCGACGACGCGTCCGTCGACGCACCGCTCGAGCTCGACGTGCTCGAGTCGCTCGAGCCGCTGCTGCTGCCACTTCCACTCGACGTGCTCGAGTCGCTCGAGCCGCTGCTGCCGCTGGTGGCGCTCGACGACGAGTCCGTCGTCGAGGTGCCGGTGCTGGAGCTGGCGACCGTCGTGCCCGGACCGGCGTCCGTGGCCTGGCAGTTTCCGGAGGCGTCGCAGGTGCCGCCCGTGCAGGCGGTGCCCTCGGGCGCAATCGCGTATTGGCACGCGCCGGACGGGATCGCGCACGTGCCCACCTGACACGGACCTGCGCTGCTGGCGCAGTCGGCGTCCTGGGTGCACTGGCAGGTGCTCGAGGTGACGCCGCAGACGCCCGCCGTGCACTGCGCCTGCTCGCACGTGAAGGCCGCGGTGCACGCGGTGCCGTCGGAAGCGGGGTCGAAGTCGCAGGTGCCGTTGGCGTGGGCGCACGAGGGCGCGGCCTGGCATGGGCCCGGCGCCGCGCAGAGCGCCGGGAGCGTCGCGTCGCCGCTGGTGCAGCGGTTGAGGCGGTTGCTCCACCACTGCTGCACGTACCAGGTGCGGCCCTGGTAGGTCACGGTGTCGCCCACGCCGCCCGTGTCGCAGATGTCGGAGATCTCGCCGCACTGGTTGCTGTTGTCGCCCCAGGCCGCGGGGTTGGCGTACTGGACCTGCGTGTCAAGGCCGATGTCGGGATCGGTGGCCGCCTCCACGAGCTCGTGCGAGGCGGTGTCGGTGGTCCGGGCCAGGCCGGTGTTCTCGCCGCCGCAGCCCACCGCGCAGTTGCCGGTGTACTCGTCCGCGACCACGCCGTACACGAGCGGCGCGCCGTTGAAGGTGCCGGTGTTGTGGTACGCGCAGAACTGCGCGCACGAGTCGCCCGAGCCGTCCGGACCGGTGATGCGCACGTTGGCCGGGAAGTTGATCATGTAGACGGTGCTGGTGTTCCCGGTGCAGTCCTGCACGGGCGCCTCGAGGTTTCCGGCGGTGATTTGCGCGGCGAGCTCGGACTGAATCTGTGCGTCGGAGACGGTGCAGGTCGTGGTCACCGAGGCCGGACAGTGCGCCGGGGAGATGACCACGCCCGCGCTCGCGCTCCCGGTGAGGATGCCCTGCTGCGTGCCGCCACTGAGGAAGGTGGCGTATTCCTGCAGGCCGGCCCAGTACGGCGTGCGCGTCACGTCGTCATAGAACTGCGGCAGGTTGGTCTGCAGCTCCGCCTCCACCGAGCTGTTCCAGAACACGGGCACCACGCGCGCCTGCTGGAGCACCGGCCCGCCGAAGTACGAGAGCTTCGGGCTCCGGCAGACGGGGTTCACCCGCGGGGTCGGCCCGGCCGACGGCCCGCGATAAGGCACGATCCCAAATCTCTGTGTGGTCAGCGGCGCGCGCGCGCTCGACGGTCCGGCGTGGTCATCCTGCGCCGCCGCACCACACCCCACGGCCCACACGCCCAACGCCAATGCCACGGACATCGACAGTGCTCTCATCGGACTCGTTCCTGCCTCGAATAGGGGGTGCGCAGCAGCGCTGGCCTGAAGCGCGCGCGTTGCGTGCGTCGAAGGGTGTCGCCGCCGGGATCGTCGAGCGCAAGGACACGGGCTCATTCTGCCGCTGCACGACCGCCCGCCCTCTCCCCGCGCGCGCATCCTACCCGCCTCGCACCGGTCGCCAAGGGCTTACTGCTTGTACTTGCCGAAGTCGTCCGCGGTCAGGCTCATGGCGAGCTCGGTCCACTTCTCGTCTTCGCTCGCGGGCACGCCGTGCTTCTCGATCTCCTCGAGCACGCGCGTGTTCACCATGATCTTGGACTGCGTCCGGAGCGCGAGGGCGATGGCGTCGCTCGGGCGGGCATCCAGCGTGAGCCGCTCGTCGCCGCGAATGAGGCGAATCTCGGCGTGGAACGTTCCGTCCTGCAGATCCGAAATCTCGACGTACTCGACGGTGAACCCAACCTGCTCGATCACGGCGACCAGCAAGTCGTGCGTGAGCGGCCGCGGCGGCGTGACGTCTTCCAGCTCGGCGGCGATGGCCATGGCTTCCGGCTCGCCGATCCAGATGGGGATCTGGGTGTCGCTCTCCGGCTCTCGGAGGAGGATGACCGGCGTCTTCGAATCGGGCTCAATGCCGAGGCCTTCGAGCTCGAGCGGTTTAGACGGCATGTGCCGAGCTTACCTGGATCCCGGCGAGGGCGTTATGCCGCGCGCCCTCCACCTTCACGCGTGCGAACGTGCCTGCCGCCGCGTCTCCAGCGAAGTTCACCACGCGATTGTGGGCCGTGCGGCCCATGCGCAGATCCGCGCGGGTGCGGCTAGGGCCTTCCACGAGCACGTCGACGATCTGCCCCAGGCTCTCGCGCGCGAGCTCGGTGCCGATGTCCTGCTGGCGCTTCTGCAGACGCTCCAGCCGCGCGACCTTCACGTCGTGCGCCACCACGCCCCACTCTTCCTCGTGGCGAATGGCCGAGGTGCGCGGGCGCGGCGAGTACACGAAGGAGTAGATGTTGTCGTACCGGACGCGCTCGAGGAGCTGCATGGTCTTCTCGAAGTCGTCGTCGGTCTCGCCGGGGAAGCCCACGATGATGTCGGTGGTGACGGCGATGTCGGGCCGCGCGGCGCGGAGCCTCGCCAGCCGCTCCAGGTACTCCTCGACCGTGTAGTCGCGGCGCATGCGCTTGAGCACGGTGTCCGAGCCGCTCTGGACGGGGAGATGGAAGTGCGGCGCGATCTTGGGCTCCTTGCGGAAGGCCTCGATGAGCGCGTCGGAGAGGTCGTGCGGGTGCGAGGTGGTGAAGCGCACGCGCTCGATGCCGGGCACCTGCGCGGTGCGCAGCAGCAGCTCCGCGAAGTCGACGCCGCCCAGGTACGAGTTCACGTTCTGCCCGAGCAGCGTGACCTCTTTGACGCCCACGTCGGCGAGCGCCTTCACCTCGAGCATCACCTCGGCGACCGGGCGGCTCACCTCGCGCCCTCGCGTGCGCGGCACGACGCAGAACGCGCAGACGTTGTTGCAGCCCTTCATCACCGTAACGAATTCACTGACTTTGCCGCGGGCGCTGTCGGGATCGGCGCGGGGGAAGACGTACTCCTCGGAGTCCATCCACGCGGTCTCGACCACGCGCTCCTTCTGCTCCACGCGCGCGAGGATCTCGGGCAGCTTGCCGATGGCGTCGGGGCCGAGCACGAAGTCCACGTAGGGCACGCGCTGGGTGAGCGCTTCCTTCTCCTGCTGGGCCACGCAGCCGGCCACGCCGATGAGCGCGCCGCGCGAGAGCTTCACCTGGCGGTAGCGGCCGAGCGCGGAGAAGAGCTTCTGCTCGGCCTTCTCGCGGATGGCGCAGGTGTTGAGGAGGATGAGATCGGCGCTCTCGGCGTCGGGCGTGGCCGCGTAGCCCTGGTTCTTGAGGATCTCCGCCATGCGCGCGGAGTCGCTCTCGTTCATCTGGCAGCCGAAGGTGTGGATGAACGCGCGCTTGCCCGTGGAGGCGAGAGCGGGCGTTTCGGGCTGGGTGGGCAGGACATTCAGCTTCATCGCGCGGGCTTCCTACCTCGGCTGGGTCGGGGCTTGGAAGCCCCTCCTGCATCCACCACGGGTTTGTCGGCGCTGGGAAGCGCCTCCCACAACCTGGGTCGGCCAAGTGGTCTCCAAACAAGTTTGGGTAGGAGAGTCTGTGGGAGGCGCTTCCCAGCGCCGACATCCTTGAGAAACCAACCGGTGACCTGAGCTTCGTGGGAGGCGCTTCCCAGCGCCGAGACTGGATTGCCAGCGCCTCGCCCCCTCGCTTGCTATTCATGGCCCCCGGCGACGCCACGGCAGACCTACGTTGCCTAATCCCCCAAACCTCGAGGACGACGATGGCGGACATCAACGCAGCGGCGAGTGGCTCGTTCAAGATCGGCGGCGAGCTGGCCGTGCACCGGCTCGGCTTCGGCGCGATGCGCATCACCGGCGAGGGCATCTGGGGCCAGCCGAAGGACGTCGCCGAGGCCAAGCGCGTGCTCGCGCGCCTGCCGGAGCTGGGCATCAACTTCATCGACACCGCCGACAGCTACGGCCCGTTCGTGAGCGAAGACCTGCTCGCCGAGGTGCTCGCGCCGTACAAGAACGGGATGGTCATCGCCACCAAGGGCGGGCTCACGCGGCACGGCCCGCAGATTTGGGTGCCGCTCGGACGCCCCGAGTACCTGCGGCAGTGCGTCCTCATGAGCATGCGCCGGCTCAAGGTCGACCGCATCGACCTCTGGCAGCTGCATCGAATCGATCCCAAGGTTCCGCGCGACGAGCAGTTCCAGGTGATCGCCGAGATGCAGAAGGAAGGCCTGATTCGCTACGCCGGCCTGAGCGAGGTGTCCGTCGAGGAGCTGCAGGCCGCGAGCAAGTTCTTCAAGCCGGTCACGGTGCAGAACCTCTACAACCTGGCCAATCGTCAGAGCGAGGCGGTGCTCGACTTCTGCACCGCGCACAACATCGGCTTCATTCCCTGGTTCCCGCTGGCGGCGGGCAGCCTCACGCAGCCGGGCGGAATCCTCGATTCGATCGCGAAGAAGCTGAACGCGTCGCAGTCGCAGGTGGCGCTCGCGTGGATCCTCAAGCGCAGCCCAGTGGTGTTGCCGATTCCGGGGACGGGAAGCGTGAAGCACCTCGAGGAGAACACCGCGGCGTCGGCGTTGAAGCTCTCAGACGCGGATTTCCAGGCGCTCGATGCGCAGGGGAAAGAGGCGTGGAAGAAGGAGAGCACGCAGGGCTAACAGATTGCGCCTCACCGCCCCGTCGCCAGCGCCGCCGGGAACTTCCTTTTCCGCGACACGCAGGTCCAGCACTTCATCGGGCCGAACTGCGTATCGAACTCGGTCGTGCGCAGCTCGAGAACCTCCAACTCGGGCTCGATCGCGTCCACGATGTCGCGCGCGGTGCGCCGCGGCGGTCCCATCTCGCGCCCCTTCACCTCCGTACTTCCCACCAGCGTCAGCCAGAGCCCGCCCGGCTTGAGCGCGCTCGCCACCCGTTCCGCAAACCGCGCGCGCTCCTTCGCCTCGTCGAACACGTGGAAACAACCGCGGTCGAAGACGAAACCGACCGGCTTGATCGGCGCGTCGCCGAGAATGTCCATCACCTCGAAGCGGACGCGCTTGGCGCCCTTCGCCTTCGCCCTCGCCTGCTCTACCGCGAGCGGCGCGAGATCGACGCCGAGGACGTCGAAGCCCTTGCTCGCGAGCCAGATCGCGTTCGTGCCCGTGCCGCATCCAATCTCGAGCGCGCGCGTTGGCTTCAACTTGGTCGACTTCACGAACGCCACGAGCAGCGAATCGGGCTTGCCGGTGTCCCAGGGCAGGAAGCCCTGCGCGTAGGCGTCGTTCCAGGAGGGATGGGCCATGCCCGAGAGCGTAACGAACGCCCTCGGGCACGACCAGCGACCGCTTCTCGGATGTGGGCCCCACCGCGAGCCGCTACGGGCGGCACTCGTTGAGCTCGGGGACCTTTCCGTTGAGGGTCATGGCCAGGTTGCGAACCATGCCCGGCGGCGCGCCGACATAAATCGTAGAGCCCGTCTTGGTATTGGCGACGTCACTCACGCAGTACTTGAGGTAGGACTTGTCGCAGGGATACGGACCCATGATCTCGTGCCCCACGACCACGGCGGCACCGGACGCCGTCGTGATGGGACACGCACAGATGATCTGCCCCTTGGGGATGGGCTTGTCGAAACCCGGGAACGACTTGCCCTCGGTGCTCGCGAAGCACATCCCGCCATCACACTGTGCGTAGGCGCCTTCGGAGGGTCCGCCGCCGCAGTGGTAGATCGCGCGCTTGCCGTTCGGCGCGATCACCTCTTCCGGCAGGCTGTACGTGCTCACCATGTAGCGATTGATCGGCCCCTTCGCGTTGACCTCGCAGACGTCCCCTTTGTGCATCGGGAACGGCAGGCTGATGCTGTTGCCCTTCTTCACCTCGCACTGACAGTAGGCAACCCCGTCGTACACCGTGCAGCGCGCGGACGCGCAGAGCGCGTAGGTCTGGTTCGCGCAGATCTTCATGTCCTGCTTCTCAATCGCCTTCTTTTCCAGATCCTCTTTCACACTCTCCGCCCGGGCACTCGCGCCCCCCACGGCCATCGCGAGCACCGCGGCGATTGCGCCAAGCCAGCGCGTCGGGTGCTTCGCAAACTTCCTGGAGCGAATCATCGTCCCTCCCCTTCAAGGTTCGACACTTGCGACTTCGGCCATTCACGAAGAGCAACACTCAAGAATGCACCCGGCGCTCGCGGATACCGTGCAGGGCAGGACCGGCGCGCACCTGAAGCACCGCCTGCGCCGCGCCGATGGCGATGTGAAACAGGCAAGCCGGCAGCAGGACAATCCCCACAGGCGCCCCGCGAATCGCGACGAAGGCGAAGTAGAGCCCCACCAGAAGGTTGTAGGCGATCATCCCGCGAGCGGCCCGGGCCAGGTCGTGCTCCGAACCGGGCCGCGGCCAGGACGCGAGACAAAGCGACGCGAGCGCGAGCGCACACACCTGGCCCAGAGCCTCCGCTTCGACTCCAGCCTCGGAGCCAAACAGCAGCCGCGCCACGAACGACGGGGCAATCAATAGGACCAGACTCGTCGAGGCCCCGACCAGGACCGACAGAATCAATAGCTCGCGCAGAACCCTGACTTGCCTATCGTGTGTCCAGGCTTTCATGAACCCTCAGTCATGGTCCGAAGGGCTCATGAATGTTGGACACTGAGATCGGCACGGGCAAGACCGCGGTCAGAGAACCCCTTCGTCCTCCGGGACGAATCCGGGGTGCACACTCCGACACGCTCACTCGCTGACTGCTGTGCGTGTGGGAATCCAAGTCATCGCGTCAGCGGAGTCGAACCTGTTGACGGGCAGCCCAGCTCGGCGTCGGGGCTTGGAAGCCCCTTGCTTATAGGGCGTGAGGTATCACTTCGCTTGTCGGGGCTCACCAGGCCGACAAGCCCAAAGTCGATTGAGACTGTGTAGGAGCCAGGACCGGTGAGCCCCGCGTTTACTCGAAGCCCGGACAGTTGCATGAGCCGAGGTTCGCCTCGAGTCGTCGGCGCTGGGGAGCGCCTCCCACAACGACACTTCCACATCGATCGAACCGAGTTTGGGATCCAATTTGACGCCTGAGTTCTGTGGGAGGCGCTTCCCAGCGCCGACCCAACTCGGCATCGTGGTCAACAGACATCTCGGATGTAGAGCCGCTTCCAAGCGGCAAGCCTCGTGCCTACCCATTCCTGAATTTGGATGGGGGGCGCGATGGCGTCTGCACGATTCTCCGCATGGCTTCTGTTGGCATTCGCGTTCGCGACCTCGAGTGACGCGCTCGCGCAGCCGATGGCGGGCCGGGCGCGCTCCAATCGAATTCTGGGCGTCGTGCGCGGCGGAGGCGCGCCGATTGCGGCTTCGACCGTGACGCTCTGGGAAGCGAGCGCGCAGGCGCCGCGGAAGCTCGCTCAGATCAAGACGAACGCGAACGGCGAGTTCCAGCTCCCCACGGCGGGCGCCCACGCCACCGCCAGCCTCTACCTGACGGCCGTCGGGGGTGCCCCCAAGGCCGCAAAGGAGAACGGCGACGCCTCCACGATCACGCTGATGACCATCCTGGGGAGTCGTCCACCTCCGCGCGTCACCATCAACGAATTCACCACGGTCGCCTCGGTCTGGACGCACGCCCAGTTCCTCACCGGCGCCGACCTCCGCGGAACCCCGCTCGGGTTGCGCATCGCCGCGGGGAACATGCCCAGCTTCGTCGATCTCACCACGGGCGATTACGGCGCCACGATCATCGATGCCATCAACGGTCAGCAGACGCCGACCCTGGCGAACTTCACAACCCTTGCGAACGTCGTGGCCGCGTGCGTGACGCGCCTGAAGCCCGACGCGTGCAACACCTTCTTCACCGCCGCGACCGACCCGCGCGGGAAGACCCCGACGAACACGCTCGAGGCACTTCAGACCATCGCGCGGAATCCCTCGTATCAACCCAATCGCGTGTTCGCGCTGCTCGACACGTTCTATCCGGTCGACCACGCGAAGGAGCTCCGCCCCACCCCGTTCCTCCCCTACCTGAGCAATCCGCCGACCGCGTGGGTCCTGCCCCTCAAGTTCACGGGCGGCGGCTTGAATGGCCCGGGCAAGATCATGTTCGACAGCGAGGGCAACGCCTGGTCGGGTGTGAACTTCGTCGTCGGCGGCCAGTCGCTCGACGCGTTCTGGAACGGAAATCTTTCAAAGTACTCGCCGAACGGGAAAGCGCTCTCGCCGACGCCCTCGGGCTTCACCGGCGGCGGCATCCTCGGGCCTGGCTTCGGCACCGCCATCACCTCCGACGACAAGGTCTGGGTCACCAGCACCTCGGGCAAGACGATTTCCCTATTCGACAAGAACGGCAAAGCGCTCTCGCCACCCGAGGGCTACAACTTCGGCGGCAAGCTCGGCTTGATGCAGTCGATCATCGTCACGCCGAAGGGCGACGTGTGGGCGCTCGACTTCGGTAACGATCAAATTGTCTATTTGCCGCAGGGCGACCCCAGCAAAGTGAAGTTCTATTGTCAGACGCCCGAGGGCCAATCGAAGAAGGACAACCCGTGCAAACTGAGCGGGCCCTTCCACCTCGCGATCGATCAGCAAGATCGAATCTGGGTCGACAACGCCACCGGCGACACCGTCACCCGCTTCCCCGCGAGCGATCCGACGAAGTTTGAGGTCTTCCCGGTCGGCGGACACTCGGGAAAGGGCATGGCGGTCGACAGCCACGGCTACGTGTGGGTCACCAACACCATGGGCAAAGGGCTCGACGTCGCGACGAAGGCCAAGCTCCTCGAGCTCAAGCTGACCGGCAAGATCAAGGACCTCGACGAGACGGTTTACAACTACCTCGCGCAACGTGAGAACGGCAGCATCACCATGTTGCAGCCGGATGGGCAGCAATTACCCGGCGGCTCGGTGTTCACGGCCGGCGACACGCTCTGGGGACCGTGGGGCGTGGCGATCGACGGGAATGATCACGTCTGGGTTTCACTCTTCATGGGACCTGGCCGCTTGGCGGAGCTCTGCGGCAGCAACATCGAGACGTGCCCGCCCGGGATGAAGACCGGCGACGCCATCTCGCCGCCGGGTGGATACGCCGGCGGCGGCATGCAGCACCTCACGGATGTCGGCGTGGATCCCGCGGGCAACGTCTGGGTCGCCGACAACTGGGAGGACCCGCAGGCGTGCTTTGGGAAAGCGCCCGAGTCGGAGTCGACCCGGTGCGGTGGAAATGGCCTGACCATCTTTTATGGAATGGCCAAGCCGGTGCGCGCGCCGCAGATCGGGCCGGCGCAGCCGGAGAGGGAACATCTCGCCGGGGAGTAGGTCGTTCGTGAGAGTCGGGGCTTGGAACCCCTCCTACATCCACCACGTCCGTGCTTCCGATTGGGTCGGCCCAACGTGATGGGCACTCTCGCGATCAGAACGTCCCGTTCAGGGTCACGTTGCTCGCGCCCGCCTTCTGCACCGTGCCCGTGAAGCTGCCGTGGATGGTGTACGTGCAGCCGCCCGTGAGCGTGGAGCTGGTGATCGACATCGAGAACGTCCCCGGGACGAGCTCGTAGGGATGGGCCGCGTCGGACGGGTCGAAGAGCGCAAGGCCCAGACTGCCGCTGGCGAAGTCGCTCTCGGTGTAGCTCCCGACGTCGGGGTTCGCGTTGAAGTGGCCCTGGAGCGTGGTGGTCCAGCCGGTGAAGTTGCCCTGGTCCGCGCCGAAGCTGAACAGGCCGCCGATGCACGTGCCGCTCGCGCTGATGATGCAGTCGTGGGTCATGCTCTGGGTCTCGCCGCCGCTGGCCTCGACGTCGCACGAGGTCCCGCCGGTGCTGCCGCTGCTGCCGGACGTGCCCGTGGTCGACGACGCGGTGCTGCCCGAGCCCGTGGTGCTCCCGGAGCTGGTGGTGCTGCCCGAGCCGGAGGTTCCGGTCGAGCCGGAGGTGCTCGAGGACGTCGACGAGCTCGACCCGCTCGAACCGCTGCACGCCGCGAGCACGCCTGCGAAGGCCAAGACCAGCAAAGCGCGATTCATGATTTCCCCCGGAGTGAGTAACGCCGCCATTCTCGCCCCAGGGATTTGGTCCAGCAACAAATCGATCGCTCAGTGAACACAATCACTAGGAGTGAAGAGGTGCGAGAGTTCCTGCTTGCATCCTCAGCACGCCGCCCACGAGCGCTGGCGCAATTCTTCAGGCCCAAAGCGAGCCCGAGCGCGTGCTCCGGGCGCAAGACGTCGCGGAGGTTTCGAACGGGGCGGCCCGGTGTGCTACGCGAAGCAACTCGACGTCGTCGAGCACACGCGGAACCGGCAGCCGTCGATCCGGTTCGCCATCGAATTCCAGAAGGCCGTCACACTCCTCGTTCTTGCTTCGAAATTGGACACTCGCGGCGCGAAGGTTGAGGCGACGGAGCGGGACTCCATCGAGCGTCCCTGGCTCTGCGCAGATCTTCCGAGCGCGATCGATGGCATCACCGATCGATTCCCCCAGCACAGACGACTCGAGTTCGAATCCGAAGCGGTCCTCGATCACGAACTGTTCGCGCCGCCTCGAGGGCGGGCTTACCATCGTCTCCACCCCAATCGCACAGCTCAGGATTGGCGATTCCAGGTTGCGCTTTAGCTTCAGTTTCATTCGGAGCGCTCAGGCAAGCCCATCCAATGGAAGGCTATCGCGTTTCCACACGGGGAGAGCTGGAAGCAAGTCGAGTTCACGCGCCGAAATCCGCTCGACTTGAGTCGAGTTCGCGGCGATTGGTTGCGCCAAGCAGTCTGGAATCAAGAAGATTATCAATCGCACCAGCGCGAAGCTGGAGAGCAACTGAGCGCCCCATGGCCAACGAGCAAATCCAATTCAACGACGGCGCCGCGTACGAACGCTACATGGGCAAGTGGAGCCGACTGGTGGGCGCCGCCTTCCTCGACTGGCTCGGCGCAGAGTCCGGCAAGCGCTGGCTCGACGTCGGCTGCGGCAATGGCGCCTTCACCGAGCTGATCCTCGATCGCTGTGCGCCGGGCTTCGTCCATGGGATCGACCCGTCGGAAGGCCAGCTCGCCTACGCGCGCGCACGGTTCTCGTCGCGCGTCGCGGAGTTTCGCCAGGGCGACGCGATGGCCCTGCCCTTTCCTGATGACTCGTTCGACGCCGCGGTCATGCCGCTGGTGATCTTCTTCGTCCCCGAGCCGGCCAAGGGCGTCGCCGAGATGGCGCGCGTGGTTCGTCCGGGCGGCCTCGTGACGGCGTATGCGTGGGACATCGTCGGCGGCGGCTTCCCCTACGAGTTGCTGAAGGTCGAGCTGCGCGCGCTGGGCGTCATCGTCCCCGAGGCGCCGAACGTCGATGCCGCTCGCATCGACGCCCTCCTCAAGCTTTGGATGGGCGCGGGCCTGGAGGCGGCCGAGACGAAGGAGATCACCGTGCAGCGGTCTTTCGCGGACTTCGACGACTACTGGGCGACCGTCCAGGGGGCGCCGAGCGCCGGTCCGAAGCTCGCGGCCATGGCCGACGCAGACCTCGCGACGCTCAAGATGCGGCTGCGTGCGCAGCTGCCGGCCGATGACCGTGGGCGCATCACCTGCAGCGCCCGGGCGCATGCCATCAAGGGCCGCACGCCCGGCTAGACGATCGTCGCGGCTCGAGCGAGCCGGCAGCAGCATCCCCGCGTTCAACGCGCGTTGTTCGATCGTTCAGGAGGCGCTTCAGCCCACGGACGCTCCGCTCTCTGATTGCGCGCTGAACGAGGCCATCCGCGCGTTTGATCGTGCGCTCGCGGTGAAGTTGACGCCGCACCGGGGATGTCCGAGGCCTGCGCGAGCTGCGTGGAGATCGAGCCCGCGTGCAGAAGCCACGGCTGGGTGAAAGAGTCGGACGAGTCCCGGCGGGCTCAACATCGACGTCCCCGGCATCGCGTGCGTTGCGGCGCAGGCCAGCTGGACTCACACTGGCCGCATGAAGATCGCCTTGATCGGCCCGGGAGCCATTGGCAGCACCTTCGCCTACCAGCTCTCGCGCGCCGGACACGAGGTGACCGTGGTCGCCCGCGGCGCGCGCCTCGCGTACCTCCAGGGCGAAGGCGCCATCGTGCTGGGCTCCGGTGAGCGAGCCCCCGTCACCGTGGCCGACGCGCTCGATGCGACGACGCCCTGGGACCTGGTGATGGTCACCGTGCTCGCGCACCAGGTCCAAGCGGTACTTCCGGCGCTCCAGGCCAGCGCCGCGCGGCAGGTGATGTTCCTCTTCAACACCTTCGAATCCATCGAGCCGCTGCGCGACGCGGTCGGGCGCGAGCGCGCGCTCTTCGGCTTCCCCATGGGCATCTTCGCCCTGCTTCGCGAGGGCCGCGTGCTGCCCCAGATTCGCGTGGGCACCGTGAGCTCCGACCCGGCGTGGGCCAAGGTCTTCAGCGCAGCCGGGATTCCGACCTCCGTCGAGCCCGACATGCAGGGCTGGCTGCGCACCCACGTCGCGGTGATCGCTCCGATGATGACCGCCGCGGCCATCGCGTTCGGCCAGAAGCGAGGCCTCACCTGGGCCGAGGCAGGACATCACATCGACGCCTTGCGCGCCGGACTCGACGCGGTGCGCGCGGTGGGGAGCGCCATCCGTCCGCCGCTCTTCGGCCCCCTCGCCCGGCTCCCGCGCTTCGTGCTCGCGGGACTCTTCTGGATCGCCAGTCGCACCCGGATGGTGCACGACCTCGGCTCCATGGGACCGACCGAGCCCCGACTCCTCATCGACATGATGCGCGCCGCGGCGCCGTCGTTCGCCGGCCCGCTCGAGAAGGTCCGGCCCTGAGATCTGGCGCAGCCGGCCCTACTTCTTGCCGATCTTGAGCTTGAGCGCGTCGAGCGACTTCACCGAGACCTCGAAGAGCTTCCCGTCGAGCTTGGCGGTGACGTTCTTCTTCAAGTACGGCGCGATGAGCTTCAGCGACGCATCGGTCTGATCAGTTGCCGCCTTCGCCGCGGGCTTGGCCGACTTCCCCTCGATGTCGGATGCGTCGCCGAGGTCGCAGCCTAGCAACGCCGCGCGTCGGCGCGTGAGGAACTGCGGGTAGACTGCGCGTGCCCAAGGGGGCCCATGCGCCGCGCGTTCGTGCTGCTGCTCTTCACCCTCGCCGCCTGCTCGAAGAACGAGCCCGGCCCGACGGATGCCGGCCCGGTCGTCGACGCGGGCTCCATCCCGGCCACGCTCGTCGACGCCGGCATCTTCGTGAAGGGCGTGGGCATCGCCAACACCGCCTGCACGCTCGACATCTGCCAGCACAACGAAAACACCGACCTCATCCGCTGGCACGGCAACATCTAACTGGTACACCGCACCGCCGTGAGCCAGGACCTCGGCCCCGACAGCTCCCTGCACCTCTATCAGTCGACCGATGAAGGCCAGAGCTTCACCCAAGTGGCCACCCTGCTCGCGCCGCAGGACCGCTTGCCGAACGAGCAATATCCCGACGGCGGCGCGGTCACCCTCGACGGCGGCCCGGGCGTGTACGGCGGCCGCGACCTGCGCGATCCGCACTTCTTCATCGTCAACGACACCCTGCACTTCATCGCGCTCACGCGCCTGGGCACTTCGAACAAGAAGCGCACCGCACTCTACGAGCTCACCGGCAACCTCGAAGGCGGACCGCTGGGCATCGAAGAGCGCGTGGTGCTCCCGAGCGCGGGCGACACCTCGTACGCAGGCGGCGTGAAGCTCGCCAGCGGCGACTGGCTCTTCTCCTGGTACTCCGGCGACCCCACCCTCGACGAGCCCTGGGTACCTGGGCATGTTCGACGCCACCGACATCTGGCTCGGGACCATGAACCTCGGGATGCAGTAACCTTCCAGAGTTGAAAATCCCGCGTTGCGCGAACGCCCTTCAGTCGTCTTGGAGTCGTCCGCGGGGGCAGTCCAGACGGAATTGTTGGAACCCATAGCATTTGGTACAAGCGGACTACCCGTCCCCAAACGTTTGCGAGGTGACATGTTCGTGCGCCGAGTCGTATTCGCCGGATTGTTCGTGTCGGCTGCAGGCTGCGCCCAGATCGACGTCGTGAACGGGGCCCAGCCCTTCCACACCGCCGAGGAGTACGCGCCCAACGTGCAGCGCCTCGAGGCGGGTGAGAACAAGGAAGACGCCCGGCGCTACTGGCTGGAGTACGGCGTCAAGGCCATTGAGAACGCGCCGCTGGCCAACGATCCGGATCTGCCGCTCGCCTGTCTCAAGGCGCCGGACGGCGAGATCATCCGCAAGAACGGCACGCCCGAGGCGCACCGCCTGCTGGATCAGGACATCCGCTACTACGCGCTCATCAACCAGAGCCACAACCTGCTCGCGGCGCACTCCGCGGAGCTGGTGGCGGTGATGAAGGTCGCCGACGGCGAGTACGCGCACAAGGAGGAGTACAAGGAGCTCGCCCTGCGCGCGGTGGTCGCCTACGAGCGCCTGCTGGATCACCACCGCTACCTGCTCGCGCAGCTCAAGAAGTCGGGCTGCCTCTCCGACACCGCGCCGAGCACCTACAAGTTCAGCGAAGACGCGCTCGCGCGGTACCAGGGGCTGCTCAAGGACATCAAGACCAGCACCGACGCGACGTCGGACCTGACGGCGCTGGCCCAGGCGAGCTTCGCCAAGTACGCCGAGCCGCTCAAGAACCGCCGCCAGTACGCGGGGCGCGTGGAGATGCTCAGCTTCATGCACCGCATCTACGCGGAGAGCACCGCCGAGGCCGAGCAGATCTGCGGCCAGCTCTTGACCGCACCCAAGGCGCCGCCCTGGCAGCTCTTCGCCTGCGGCTACGTGTACGAGAAGGCGGCCCGCTACGACGACGCCAAGCACACGTACGACCGCCTCAAGAGCGTGTCGACGGACAATCTGGAGTACGTGGCCCGCGCGAAGAAGCGCACGAACTACATCGACGACTACGCGGCACCGCTGGCCGACCCCGCGCTCGGGTCGACGTCGGTCCCCAACCTGCAGGCCTTCCTGGAGCTGAAGTGATGACCCCGAGAGATCGTATCGCCGCGGCCGCCCTCTTCGTCGTGGCCTCGCTGGTGGCCTGCACGCCCACCGCCACCGTGCGCAAGCTCCGCGTCCTGGACGACCCGCGCGTGAGCATGGACGACGACGCCGTCTCCACCTACGCGCCGGACTCCAAGCTCTTCCGCATCGCGGTCGTGGACTTCGTGGACCAGACCAACAACTACGCGGGCAAGGTGGAGGACATGTTCGCCGACGTCCTCACCACGGAGCTCTACAAGACCAGCCGCTTCACCCTCTACGACCGCAACCAGCTCAAGCGAAAGAACATCTCCACCTCCAGCCAGCAGGCGGTGGGCGTGGCCGTCCCCGCGAACATGATGCAGGGCCAGGTCAACCAGAACGGCATGCCCGTGGTCTCCACCAACGGCCAGCCGGTGTCGGGCTCGCCCACGGTGACCGCCTCGAGCTCGACCGGCCGCCTCAACGACGAGGGCCAGGTGGAGAACGAGGCCCAGCGGCTGCGCACCGAGGTCGACGGCGTGTTCCTCGGCTTCGTGACCAACGCGGAGATCGCGAACGATCAGAGGTCGGGCGTGTACACGATCGACTACCGCATCGTGAAGAACGTGGGCTCGGGCCTCGACGCGGCGCACGCGGCGGGCAGCCACAACGGCGCCACCGGCGGCGCGTCGACGCTGGTCATCTTCGCCGACTCGGACCGGGTGCGCTTCACCGGCAACCCCATGCAGCTCCAGGCGGCCAACGTGAACGCGCCCATCGCGCTCAACCGCGACGACCTCGCGCGCATCGCCGACAAGGTGCGCAAGTTCTTCCCCGACCTGCAGGTCTCGATGTTCCGCACCGCGCGCGTGACCGACATCAACGGCCGCACGCTCTCGATCAACCTGGGCAGTGCGGAGATCAAGCCGGGCTTCTCGTTCTTCGTGACCACCGAGCCCGACGACGCGACCGGCGAGTTCTACTACAAGGGCAAGTTCATCGTCCGCGACACCTTCGACCGCGCCAGCCGCGCCACGCTCTCCGAGGAGCTGGACGACAGCTACATGCGCAGCATCAAGGTCGGCGACCGCATCGTCTTCAAGTAGGGCCCGCGGCTCGCGTTCCAAGGCAGCGCTCGGCGCGCCGGTCGTCCTGCATGGACGGCCGGCGCGTGTGCATTTTGGGCCAGGAGGATTTCGCGATGGCCATCTACATGGACGTCCACAGCGGCATGAAGGGCATCACCGCCGAGCAATTCAAAGCCGCGCACGAGGCCGACTTGAAGGCCGAGAAGGACGAACAGGGCGTGCACTTCATCAAGGCCTGGGCCGACCCCAAGAGCGGCAAGGTGTTCTGCCTCTCCGAGGGGCCGAGCAAGGAGGCGGTGCAGCGCGTGCACGAGCGCGCGGGGCATCCGGCGAATGAGACGTACGAGGTGGCGTACGTCGTGGACTGACCGACCTCGGCTACTGCAACGTCAGGTTCCCGGTGAGCAGATCGGTCTGCTCGAGGCCGAAGGCTTGGGCGTTGTCGCAGTTGGCGTAGAACGTCACGTCGCGCGACGCATCGATCGACGCCCCGCCCGTCTCGAGCAACTGCAGCGCCTCGGGCGGAATGGTGAACGTGCCCGGGCTGTCGGGGACGTTGCAGCTCAAGATGTACTCCTGGCCCGGCGGCGCCGAACCCTGCTGCTGGATGTCGAACTGCACGGTCTCACCTGGGCCGTTTCCGGGCGACCAGGTCAGCGTGAGCCCCGCCGTTCGATTCACGGCGACCGCGTTGTGCGTGAAGTCCGGCGTGACCGCCGTGAGCGGCGGAGCGGCCTGGAGCTGGCCGCTGAACGCGTGAATCGACCCACCCGACGCGCTGAACGAGATGAGATCGCCCGGGGCCCAGGTGAGCTGCGCGACCGGATATCCGCCCGGCGCGAAGCTGATCGTGGACGCGCTGGACGGCGTGTTGATCTGCACCGTCCCCATCGAGAGCTGCGGCATGGGCAGCCCGGTGTCCGTGGTGGAGATGAGCCCGTAGCAGCACCCGCCGGTCATGGAGATGCACGAGGGCGTGAGGGCCGTGTCGTAGCCGATGGCCGTCGCGAGCGGGCCGCTCGCCCAGCCGCCCAGGAAGATCTCGGCGAGCAGCGTGGAGCCGGTGGTGCCACCGCTGCTGCCCGACGAGCCGGTCGTCGTCGTGCTGCTGCCCGTACCGGTCGTCGTCGTGCTGCTGCCCGTGCTCGACGCGGTGCCGGCCCCCGTGGTGCTCGCACTCGTGCCGCTGGTGCTCCCTGCGCTGGAGCTCGTGCTGACCGCGCTCACGCCCGAGGTGCTCGACGCGGCGGAGCTCGCCGCCACGGTGCTGAATCCAGACGAGCCGCTCGTCGCGGTCGCGGCGCCGCTCGTCCCGGTCGTTGCGCTCGCCTGGGTCTCGCTGGTCGTGCCGCTGGTGGAGGTCGTCGAGGCGGCCGACGTGGCTCCGGCGGTCGCCGTCGATGCCGCGGCGGCTTCGCCCGTGCTGTGCTGATCGTCAGGCGCAGCGAAGCAGGCGGCCATCCCCAGCGCGGCGAGCAACACGAGTCGGATTCGCATGACGTTCACGCCGCCGGCGGCGGCGCCTCGGGCTTCGGCTCCTCGGGCACGTCCTGGAAGAGCTGGTCGCTCGGCGAGTCGTAGTCGAACAGGTCCGCGTTGCGGCCCCAGTTCACGATGGTGAGGAACAGCCGCTCGGTGTCCTCGAACGGCAGCTGCACCGCGAGCTCTTCGCGGACCACATCGGCGTCGACGCGGTGCTGCCGCTTCTCCAGCGCGCTGAGCACGAACTTGAAGACGTTCAGCGTCAGCAGCGCCTTCTTGAACATCACCTTGCGCTCGGCGGGGTCGGCTTTCAGGTAGCGCCGGCCTTCTTCGGTGAGCACCACCATCTGCTTGGGCGTGTCCACCAGCTCGATGAGCTCCGCGGCCTTCACCACGTTCATCATCTGCGCGTACTCGCGGCCCATGTCGGCGGCGAGCTTGAACACGTCCTCCTTGCCGCCGCGGTCGTCGAGCACCTCGAGCAAGCCGCCGATCTCGATGCCGCCCGCGTCCGGCAGGACCTCGAAGCCCGGCCGCTTGATGACCGAGATCTCCGCCGCCTCGGGCTCGGGCGCTTCTTCGGGGAGCTCGCTCTCGGTGATCACCGCGTGGATGTGATCCACCAGCTTCTGGAACTCCTTGCTCCGCGGGTCGCGCGGGTACGGGAGCTTGTTCTCCACGATGGTGCGGATGCGCCCCGGGTGCGCAGCGAGGATCACGATGCGCGTGGCCATGAAGGCCACTTCCTTGATGTCGTGCGAGACCATCAAGATCGACTTGGGGTTCTTCTCGCGATCGCTCCAGAAGCGAATCGCTTCCTCGCGCAGGTTCTCGGCGGTGAGCGCGTCGACCTGGCTGAAGGGCTCGTCCATGCAGAGCAGCTCGGGGTGCACCGCGAGCGCGCGCGCGATGCCCACGCGCTGCTTCATGCCGCCGGAGAGCTCGCGCGGGTACGCGTCCTCGAAGCCCTTGAGGCCCACCAGCTCGACCACGTCGTCCACGGTCTTCTTCCGCTGCGCCGACTCCTGGCCCTTGGCGACGAGCGCCTCCTCGATGTTCTGGCTCACCGTCAGCCACGGGTAGAGCGCCGCGCCTTGAAACACGATGGCCGCGTCGGGGTTCAAGCCCTCGAGGTGCTTGCCGTGCGCGTCGACCTGGCCCGCGCTCTGGGGAATGAGCCCCACCAGGATGCGCATGAGCGTGCTCTTGCCGCAGCCGCTTGGCCCGAGCAGGCACAAGATCTCCTCGGGGAAGACCTGGAGGTTGATGTCGTCGAGGACCTTGAGATCCTGGCCGTTGGGGAGCCGGTAGACCTTGTGGACGTGGCGCAGCTCGCAGAGCGGTTCCATGGTCGGCCTCGTTAGAACCCGTTTCAAAACCCTGCTTCCAGGCTCGCCGGCTGCGCCGGCTGGGTTGCCTGCGGGGTTTTGAAACTCGCTTCCGGCCGAAACATACTCCGCGGCACGTCCGAGCGCGGCAGAAAGCGCGTGACGATCAGTGGGAGGTCAGAGCGGTTTCTGGCGCGGTCGTCGAGGGCGACTGCCCCAGCGGCAAGTCGACGATGAACGTGGTGCCCTGCCCGCTCGCGCTTCGCACGCTCACCGTGCCGCCGTGCGCCTCGGCGAGCGCGCGCACGGCCATGAGGCCCACGCCCCAACCGCGCCGCGCCGACTGCTCCGCGCTCGGGGCCCGGAAGAACTGCTCGAAGAGCTGGGCCCGGATCTCCTCGGGGATGGCCTCGCCGTCGTTGTGCACCGAGAGCCGGGCCCCGCGCGCCGACGCGCCCACCTGCACCCGAATCGCGCCCTGCCCGTACTTGGCTGCGTTGATGCACAGGTTCTCGACGATGCGGCGGATCGAGTCGCGGTCCCAGAAGCCATCGACCGCGCCGCTGGAGCCGAGCTCGATGTTCATCTGGAAGGTCGCGCGCAGCTCGGACACCGCCTGCTGAACGAACGCCACCAGCTCCAGCGGCTGCACGTTGAGCGGGAGCCGCTTGCCCTCCACCAGCCGATACGAGTCGAGGAGATCGGTGATCATCGAGAGCGTGCGGTCGATGCCGTTGAGCGCGCGCCGCGAGAGATCGGCCGCCTCGAGCGGCGCGCCGGCCTTTCGCATCGCCAGCTGCATCGCCAACCGCGCGGCCGCGAGCGGCGTGCGCAGGTCGTGGCTCAGGGCCACCACGAAGCGCTCGCGCATGGCCCGCTCCGCCTCGAGCACCTCCACGTAGCGCTCCGCACGCCGCCTCGCCTCCGCCTCGCGAAGCCCCGCGCGCCGCCGCGACGCGCCCACCACGCTCAGCATCCCGCCCACGAAGAGGTAGAGCACGAAGCGCTCCCACGCTTGCGCCCCGACGATGCGGAACGAATCGGACGGCGGGAGCATGTACGACACCAGCAGCGCACCCACACCCAGCGTGAAGAGCGCGGGCGGCAGCCCTTCGCGCAAGGCAACCATCACCACCGCCGCGAGCGCGAGGTAGTAGTAGGCCGTCTGCAGGGCCGCGCCGCCGACACGCGCGGCCGCGCCCGCCGCCAGCCCCAGTAGGAGCGGCAGCCCGTAGCGCCGCACCCAATCGGTGAGGTTCGTCCGCATGCAATCCCCGGTCGGGGCCTTACAACCCCGACGACGGCCGCGGGTTACACGCGACGTGTGACTCCACCAACCCGCTAGCAGGGTCGTGGGGCGGGGTTTCGAAGGAAGCTTCGACGCGCAGCTTCTGCAGGGCTACCCGCGGCGGCGCTCGAAGAGAAAGACATCGCCCAGGGTCTCGTGAATTCGCGCGCCTGCGCGCACGAAGCCCAGCTTGGTGAGCACGCGCATCGAAGCGTGGTGCCAGCTGAACGTCTCGGCCTGGACCACCTGCACCTCGACGTGGGCGAGCGCCCAGGCCACCGCGGCGCCCACGGCCTCGACGGCGAAGCCGCGCCGCTGCGAGCCCGACTCCACGCCGTAGGCCACCTCGCACCGACCGCCGTTCGGCTTGCCGTGGAAGATGACGCTGCCCACCACCCGCGTCGGCTCGTCTCGAGTGACCATCAGCCGGTCGCCCCAGAGGCGCGTGTCGGGATCGGCACGGATGCTGTCGAGCGAGGCGCAGAACGCTTGCTCGATGAGATCGCGGCCGGGCCACTCCGGCGGAAGCCGCGCGCCCGCGATGACCTCGGCGCGCGGACGGTCGTTGGCGAAGATCGCCTCCACGAACGGGAGCGTGATCGGCCGCAGCTCGAGCCGCGCGGTCTGGAGCATCTCGGTCACGCCCTCTTGGTAGCGCAGGGCCCGCGCAGATTCGAGGCGCGGTGCGTCGGTTGGCGACGCGACACCTGCAGATAGGAGTTCGCAAGGCTCACCAGCCACCCTTCCTTGCTCGCATGCCGCGGACGGAAGGAGGCGCCATGGCGCAGCCCAAACCGAGTGTGAAGCTCCCCATCGTCGAGTCGCATCCCCGCCGGGCCGTCCTGCGCGCGCTCGGGCTGGGGCTCGCTGCCGCGCCTGCGCTCGCGCTCCTCGACTGTGGCAAGGATCAAGCGCTCGCCAACGGCGGCACCACCGGTAACGGCCCGGCTCGAGCGGCGCGGCGAGCACCGGCGCGAGCGGCAGCGGCGCGACGTCGGGGAGCAGCAGCGGCTCGAGCACCGGAAGCTCGGGCAGCACGGGCGGCAGCATCGACTGGGCGAGCGGCGGAACGGCCGATCTCTCGCAGGCCACGAAGAGCTACGACCCGTTCGCGGTCGCGGGCACGAGCTGCACCGCGACGTGCGAAGCCACGCTCGGGCCGTGTTACGCGCCCACGCGCGTGGCCCAGGATGTCTCCGATGGAATCGCGGGCGTGCCCATCATGATCGCCATTCGCTTGCTGGACGAGGACTGCAACCCGGTCACCGACGCGTCGGTCGACATCTGGCACACGCTGCCCAAGGGCATCTACTCGGGCGAAGCGGCGAACCTCGCGTTCTGCACCGACAACGACGCCGACGCCATCGCCCACGAGTACTTCCGGGGCGTGCAGTACAGCGACGCCAACGGCGTGGTGCGGTTCTTCTCGTGCTACCCGGGCTGGTACTCGAGCCGCACGGTGCACGTGCACGTCACGGTCCGGCGCGGCAGCGGCGACTACACCGGCCAGACCGAGTTCCTCACCACCCAGCTCATCTTCGACGACACGATCTCCACCGACATCTACGCCAAGGTCGCGGCCTACGCGCGCACGAGCTCGAGAGATACTTTCAACACCAACGATTCCGTCTTTTCGGCGTCGAACTACCAGGACTACCTGTTCGACATGACCCGCATGGCCGATGGCTCCCTCGTCTGCGCGAAGACGCTCATCCTCCGCAAATCCACGAGCGGCGCGGTCTGCAGCGTCGGAGGCAGCGGCGGCCCCGGCGATGGCGGAATGGGCCCGCCGCCGCTTCCCGACGCCGGCTAGAGCGTCGCGACGTCGAGCTTCACGTCGGCCTTCGACCAGGCCTTCTCGAACTGCTTCTTCGCGTCGGCGGCGGCCTTGTCGTCGCGGCCCTCGAGCGACTTCCACAGCCCGAAGAGCGCCCAGCCACTGTGCGGGTGCTTGACGAGATCCTCGCGGAACACGGCCTCGGCCTTGTCCTTCTGGCCCGCGCGGAGCAGCGCCGCGCCGAGCTCCACGCGAACGGGGATCGGCCACGGCGGCGGCTCGTCGTAGTGCAGCGCGTCCTCGAGCGCGGCCGCCTGCTGCAGCTCGGCGATGGCCACCTCGCGCTTGCCCTGCGCCTCGGCGATGCGCGCCGCGAGGAAGTGCTGACCGATGGCGAGAACGTCCTTCATCAAGTTCTGCGGACCAAACGTGACATCCGCCGGCACCTTCGCGACGCCCGCCTCAAAGGCTGCCTGCTCTTTCGCCGCGTCGTCGAGCTTGCCCGTGGCCGCGAACGCGAGCGCGCGCGCGAAATATGACCAATTGGTTAAGTACGCAAAGTCCGCCGGCGGCGCGGGTTCCTTGAGCAACTCGTCCCAGTGCCCAAACCGCGCGAGCGCGAAGTATGGCGGCGCGAGGAACGCATCCACGCCAGGCATGTCCTTCGCCATCGCGCGCACCATCTCCGGCGGAAAGTGCGCGGCCATCGTGCGCGCGGCATCGATTGACGTCTTGCTGCGGCCCTCCATGCCGGAGCTGAACCAGAGGAACTGGAAGTTGTGTGCCACGTACATCGCCGCGTACACGCCCTCGGCGTGCGTCTTCCCCAGGTACTTCTGGTCCGCGACGATGGCGTCCTCGTTGGCCTTGCTGGCGTCGGCGTAGCGCCCCACGCGCAGGTACACGTGCGCGGGCATGTGCACGAGGTGGCCGGCAGCAGGCGCGAGCTTGGGCAGCTTCTCCGCCGAGGGAAGCGCCTTCTCGGGCGTGGGCGAGCCTTCCCACAAGTGAATCCAGAAGTGGTTCGCGCCGACGTGCTTCGGATCGATCTTCAACGCCGCCGACAACGCCGAAACGATCTCGTCCGTGCCCGGGTACGGCTTGCCGTCGCGCGCCCACAAGTCCCAGGGACGAAGGTCCATCATGGATTCGGCGAACAGCGTCTGCGCGTCAGCGTCTTTCGGGTTCGCCTTCGCGATTTCACGCATGGCATCTGCGTACGCCTTGTCGCGCGCCGCCCGATCCTGACCTGGCTCGCCGTAGCGCTTCGCGAGCGCGTCGATGTACGCGCGCTCCTCCGGGCGCGTCTTCACCTCGAGCGACTGCGCCTTCTGAATCGCGGCGAGCGCTTGCTTCTCGTTGTCGGGATTCAACGGCAGGTTGATGTTCGGCCCGAGCGCGAGCGCCTCGCCCCAGGCGCACATCGCGCAGTGCGGATCGACCTGCTCGGCCTTCCGGAACGACAGCACCGCGTAGTCGTGGTTGAAGCCGTAGGTGAGGTTCAGCCCCTGGTCGAACCACTTCTGCGCCTCGGGGCTCGCGGTGATCGCGTGGTGTGCGTTGCCCATCCCCTGCAGCAGGAGCGCGGTCTGGTTGCTCGGCGGCATGTCGCCATGCATCGAACACTGCGCCTGCGCCCGCGCCGCAGAGAGCAGCGCAAGCACGAGTACGAAAGCCGATCGCATGATCACCTCGAGAGGGCGTACTTGAGCTCAGCCAGGTGGTACAGCCGCTTCCACAAGATGCGGTTGATGCCCACGACCACAATCGCCATGGTCACGACGCCGGCCGCGAGCACGGCCATGTCGCCCTTGGCGCTGGCCTGCGAGATCACGCCGCCCAATCCGAACGCGACGTGGTTCTCGCCCTTGTAGTGCACGTACTCGCTGATGATCGACGCGTTCCACGCGCCGCCCGCGGCCGTCACCCAGCCCGTCACGAGCTGCGGGAAGATGCCCGGCAGGTACAGCCGCTTCCACAACTGCGCCTTGGAGAACTGGTACACCACCGCCGCCTCCTCCAGGTCGTGCGGGATGTTCATCGCGCCGGCGATGACGTTGAAGAGCACGTACCACTGCGTGCCCAACATCATGAGCACCACGGAGCTGAAGTTGAGGCCCACCCCGAGCGCGCCGAACGAAGCGAGCACGAGCGGAAAGATCATATTGGCGGGGAACGACGCGGCGATCTGCACCACCGGCTGCAGCACACGGGAGAGCTTGGGGTTGCGACCGATGGCCACGCCCACGGGCACTGTCCAGAGCGTGCCAAGCGCCACCGCGAGCGTGGTGCGCACCAAGGTCAGGCCCGTGGCCCCAAGGATGTTGCCCCACTCCTTGCCCGATACCTGGCGCAGCAAGTCGAGGAGCTTCACCGCGCCCCACAGCGCGAGCAGTCCGAACACGCCGAAGATGGCAATTTGCAGCAAAGACTCTGCGCGCGTCGGCGCGAGCTTGTGCTTCGCAGGCGCCTTCTCCGGGCGCGCACGCTCGGGCAGCATCGACTGATAGAGATCGCGCATCGCCCGAATGATGCCGCTCTTGTGGAGCAGGTCGAGCACCCAGGAACTGGCGGCCTCGGTGGCGGCCACATCGCCCACGTTGAACTTCTCGCTCCAGGCCACGAGCGGCCGCCAGAAGAGCTGATCGACGACCACGATCATCAAAATCATGGCGACGATGGCGGCGAACATCGCGCCGGTGTCACCGCGGTCGGTGGCCACGCTCATGTACGAGCCAATGCCGGGCAAGCGGAAGTCCTTGTCGCCGAGCACCATGGCTTCGCTCGCGGAGAGGAAGAACCAGCCGCCCGCCATGGACATCATGCCGTTCCATACCAACCCCACGGTGCTGAACGGCAGCTCCAGCTTGCTGAAGGTGCGCCACCAGCCAAAGCGGTAGAGCTTCGCCGCCTCCACCAGCTCCGGCGGGATGTTCAGGAGCGAGTGGTAGAAGCTGAAGGTCATGTTCCACGCTTGCCCGGTGAAGATGAAGATCACCGAGGACAGCTCCAGGCCGATGTTGGAGTGCGGGAAGACCGCAACCAGCGTGAGCAGCACCGCGGGCATGAAGCCCAGCACCGGAATCGACTGGAGGATGTCGAGGAGCGGGATGAGCACGCGCTCCGCGGCGCGGTTCTTGGCGGCCACGTAGCCGTACACGAGCGTGAAGAAGAACGAGAGCGCGAACGCCGCGAAGCCGCGCATCAACGAGTAGAAGGTGTACTTGGGCAGCACGGCGATGGAGAGATCGATTTCCACCACCGGCCGGTGCGGTCCGGTCCACTCGCCAGCGAAGTGGGTGACGCCCCACACCATCGCGCCCACCGCCGCGAGCACGAGCGGATCCACCCAGGTCACCTGGCGCGGAATCGCGCGCGTGAGCGCGAGCAAGGGCTGCCGGAGCGTCTTGAAGGGGCTGAGGGTTGCCATGACCCCACCTGCCGTGGCGTGAACCTGCGAGCTTTGTGCGCCCGTCGGTGGAATCGGTCAATCGAAAATGGCGTGATCGGCATCGACGCGCGCGGGCACAACCCCTAGGCTGCCGCGATGCTCGCTGCCACCGCCGCGCTCCTGCTGGCCGCCGCGCCCATCCAGCTGCACGCGCAGCGCAGCCAGCTTCCCAACGGGCTCACGGTCATCCTCGCCGAGGACCATCAAGTGCCGGGCGTGGCCGTGCTCATGACCTACAAGGTCGGCTCGCGCGACGAGGCGCCGGGCCGCACCGGCTTCGCGCACCTCTTCGAGCACCTGATGTTCATGGGCTCGGTGCACGTGCCCTACCCCCAGTTCGACACGCTCCAGGAAGCGCACGGCGGCCAGAACAACGCCGACACCGGCAACGATCACACGCGCTACTACGAGTGGGGGCCGTCGAATTTGCTCGAGACGTTCCTCTGGCAAGAAGCAGATCGCCTGGCGACGCTGCCCGACGCGATGACCGAAGAGAAGGTCTCGCGCCAGCGCGACGTGGTGCTCAACGAGCGCCGCGAGAGCTACGAGAACCAGCCGTACGGCATGGCGGAGGTCTCCGTCGCGGAGCACGTGTTTCCACCGGGGCACCCGTATCACTGGCCCGTGATTGGCTATCCGAAGGATCTCGAGGCCGCGTCGAAGGAAGACGTGGTCGCCTTCTTTCGCCGCTTCTACACGCCGACCAACGCCATTCTGACCATCGTCGGCGACTTCAAGCCCGAGCAGGCGCACGCGTGGATCGAGCAGTACTTCGGCTGGATGCCCGCGCATCCGGCGGACCGCGCGAAGGGGCCGCCCGAGCCCGTGCTCGCGCAGCCTGCGTCGCAAGAGCTGCCGGACAAGGTGGAGCTGCCCAAGGCCGTGCTCGCGTGGCACTCGCCCGCTTCCGACACCCCCGGCGATGCCGCCGCGCAGCTGCTCGCGCAGGTGCTCGCGGGCTCGAAGGCGTCGCGCCTGTATCGCGCGCTCGTGTACGAGCAGCGCATCGCCCAGGACGTCTCGGCCGATCAGAACTCCATGAAGCTCGGCTCCATCTTCGAAGTCGACCTCCTCGCGAGCCCCGGCCACACCGCAGCCGAGCAGATCGCCGCGTTCGATCCGGTGCTCGCGTCGCTCGCTGAGAAAGGTCCCACCCAGGCCGAGCTCGACGCCGCCAAGCTCGACGTGCGCACCTCGCTCGCGCGCGCCGCCGAGCCCCTCGTGTCGCGTGCGCTGCTGATGGAGCGACTGGAAGAGGCCTATTCCGATCCGACCGCGATCGATCGCGAGCTGGCGCGCTACGAGAGCCAGACCGTGGAGAGCGTCCGCGACGCGGCGCGCGCGCTGCGCGACCAGAACCACTTCACCCTCACCTTCAAGCCGTCGAAGGAGGCGGAGAGCCCGTGAGAGCGCTCGCCTTCGCCATCTTCGCGTTCGCGCTCGCGGCGTGCAGCCATGCCGAGCCCACGCCGGATGCCAAGTCGGATGGCTCGGCCGTCCTCGCGAAGGCGCCGCAGGTTGGCCCGCTGCCCGCGTTCCAGGCGCCCGTGCCCACCGCGCAGACGCTGCCCAATGGCCTGACGCTCATCGTGCTCGAGCGACCCGGTGCGCCGCTGGAGACCATCATCTTCACCACGCGGCACGGCGCGGTGCATGACGGCGACAAGGCCGGGCTGGCGTCGCTGTCGGGCGAGATGCTGCAGGCTGGCAGCGCGGGCCGTTCGGCGAGCCAGATCGCGTCCGAGGTGACCGCGCTCGGCTCGGAGCTGCATCTGGGCGCGTCGCGCGAGGATCTCACCGGCGCGCTCACCGTGCTCGCCGACAAGCTGCCGCAAGCGACCGCGCTGCTCGGCGACGTGATGCTGCGGCCGAACCTCGATCCGCACGAATTCACCCGCGTGAAAGACGAGCGCAAGGCGCGGCTGGTGGCGCTGCTCGATGAGCCGCGCTCGGTTGCGGGCGACGTGTTCGTGCACACGATCTTCGGCGACACGGGCTACGGACGGCCGCTGGTGGGCACCGCGCGGAGCATCGAGTCCATTGGCCTCGACGACGTGCGCCACTACCTCGACGGCATCGGCGCCAGAAACTCCGCCATCATCGCGGCAGGCCCGGTCGGTTCGGCCGACGTGCGCGCGCTCGTGGAGAAGGCCTTCGGCGCGCAGAAGCCCGGCGCGGCGGAGCCCATGATCAACGCCGTCGGCGTCGCCGCGCGCGCGCCGATTGTTCTGGTCGACAAGCCGGGCGCGCCGCAGTCGGTGCTGCGATTGGGCGCGCCCAGCGTGCCTGCCAACAGCCCGGACCGCTACGCCATCGAGCTCGCGAACATCATCTTTGGCGGCACGTTCACCAGCCGCATCAACCAGAACCTGCGCGAGCAGCACGGCTACACCTACGGCGCGCACTCCGACTTCGAGATGTATCGGGGCGGCGGCTTCTTCCTCGCCGAGACCGACGTGAAGACCGAGGTCACGGGCGTATCGATCAAGGAGCTGCGCGGCGAGCTCACGCGCATGGCCGCCGCCGGCCTCACGGACGCCGACCTCGACAAGGCGCGCGCCCTCTTCGCCGAGAGCCTCGTCGAAGTGCTGCAGACCACGCCCAGCACTGCGCGCGCCGTGGCCGAGCTCTGGGTGAGCGACCTGCCGCTCGACGAGTACGCGAAGATGTTGCCCGCAATCGCCAAGCTCACCACCGCCGACGTCAACGCCGCGTGGAAGCGCGCGGTCGACGCCGGCAAGCTCTCGCTCGTCATCGTCGGCGACGCGAAGGCTGTGAAGACGCAGCTCCAGGCCGAGCAGCTTGGTGCTCCGGTGCTCACGCATCCCCCCAAGTGACCATGCCCGACGCGCGCCAAACCGTGCCCCACCGCGGCTGCAGCCTGAGCTACTTCACGCGCGGTGAAGGTCCGCCGGTGCTCTTCATCCAGGGCACGGGCGTGGCCGCCGAGGGCTGGCTGCCGCAGATCGACGCGCTCGCAAAGCACTTCCGCTGCGCCGCCTTCGACAACCGCGGCTTCGGCCCGAGCCAGCCGCTGTCCGAGCCGCTCACGCTCGAGCTCATGGCCGATGACGCGCTCGCAGTGATGGACGCGCTCGGCTGGAAGAGCGCGCACGTCGTGGGCCACTCGCTCGGTGGGCTCATCGCGCAGTTCGTGGCGCACCGCGCACCCGAGCGCGTGCGGAGCTTGTCGCTGCTCTGCACCTTCGCGAATGGCGCCATCCCCACCAGGCTGACCTGGTCGATGCTCAAGACCGGAATGCGCACCCGCATCGGCACGCGTCGCATGCGGCGCCACGCCTTCCTGGAGCTGACGCTCGCGCCGCACGAGCTCGCCACCAACGACCGCGACGCGCTCGCCGAGCAGCTGGGCGCGCTCTTCGGCCACGACCTCGCCGACTCGCCGCCCGTGGTGATGAAGCAGCTCGGCGCGATGTCGAAGGCCGACGCGACGCCATTCCTCGCTTCGCTCGCGAAGGTTCCAACCTTCGTGCTCGCCGCAGAGCACGATCGCATCGCGCCGCTGGATGCAGGGCGGGCGCTCGCACGCGCGATTCCAGGCGCGCGGCTCTTCGAGCTCGCGGGCGCAGCGCATGGCGGCGTCATCACCCGCGCGGACGAAGTGAACGCCCTCTTGCGCGAGCACATCGAGAACGCCGAAGCTCCGCGCGCCACGGCTTGAGACGGAGAGAGCCATGCCCAAGACCCGGCTTCCGAAGATCCACGAAGGCGATGTCTGCGTGCTCGTGGGTACGATGAAGGGCGCGTTCATCCTTCGCGCCGATCACGCACGCAAGAAGTGGGACCTCAGCGGGCCGTTCTTCCCTGGCGAAGCGGTGTACGCCATGGCCTATGACGGCCGCGCGGGCCGGCGGCGCCTCTGGGCGGCGACGGCCTCGATGCACTGGGGCGCCGTGCTCCGCCACTCCGACGACCTGGGCAAGACCTGGAGCAACCCCGAGCGCGCCAACGTGCGCTTCCCCAAGGACACCAAGCTCTCGCTCGAGCAGATCTGGCAGATCATCCCCGGCCGCGAGAGCGAGCCGGAGGTCATGTACTGCGGCGTACAGCCCGCGAACCTTTTCGAGTCGCGTGATGGCGGCGAGAGCTGGCAGCTGGTGCGCGGCCTCTTCGACAACCCGCAGCGCGCGCGCTGGGTGCCCGGTGGCGGCGGCATGTGCCTGCACACCATTGTCCCGCACCCCAAGGACGCGAAGAAGATGATGGTCGCGGTCTCCACGGCCGGCGTGTACCGCACCGACGACGGCGGCAAGAGCTGGCGCGCGAGCAACAAGGGCGTGCGCGCGGAGTTCCTGCCCAACAAGCACCCCGAGTTCGGCCAGTGCGTGCACAAGGTGGTCTCGCACCCGAGCAAGCCGGAGCGCTTCTTCCTGCAGAACCACTGGGGCCTCTACCGCAGCGACAACGCGGGCAAGAGCTGGACGGACATCGCCAACGGCGTGCCCAGCGATTTCGGCTTCGGCATGGCCGTGCACCCGAGCGATCCCGACACCGTGTACATCGTGCCCCTCGAGAGCGACGGCTTCCGCTGCACGCCCGAGGGCAAGCTGCGCGTGTACCGCAGCCGCAACGGCGGCAAGAGCTGGCAGGCGATGAAGAAGGGGCTGCCGCAAGAGAACGCGTTCGAGACAGTGCTCCGCGACGGCCTCACGGTCGACGCGCTCGACCCCGCGGGCGTGTACTTCGGCACGCGGAGCGGCAAGGTCTACGGCTCGCGCGACGACGGCACGAGCTGGTCGCTGCTCGTCGAGGGCCTGCCGCCCGTGACGTGTGTGAAGACCGCCGTCATCGCTGGCCGCGCGACGCACGTGACCAAGAAGGCGCGCACCCGCGAGACCCGCGCGTGAGCGTGCGCGTGCACCTGCCGGGCTATCTGCAGCCGTTCGCCGACGGGAAGTCGAAGGTGACGCTCGCGGCGTCGCCCAGGACTGCTGGCGAAGCGCTCGCCGCGCTCTGGCAGCTGCACCCGGGCGTGCGCGACCGGGTTATGACCGAGACCGGCGAGGTTCGGCCGCACGTGAACGTGTTCGTGAACGGTGAGAGCATCCGCTTCACCGGCGGGTTGGAGACGCCGGTCGCGGAGGGCGCGCAGCTGCACATCGTGCCCGCGGTCAGCGGCGGATGACGCGCCAGCGGCTGGCGATCGTGGGCTTCCTCGGGCACGCGCCTGGGCTCTGGCTCATCGCGCGTTTCAAGCTCGATCCCGTGACCGCGCGGCTCAACGTCGCTGCGGCGCTCGCGACGGTCGCGGCGATCGTCGGGGCCGGATTTCACGCGGGCGGCTGGGCTGCCTTTCTCGCGTGGGTCGGCGGGCACTTCGCGTGGAGCGGCGTGCTCGCGTACCGATTGCTTCACATCGCGAGCCCGAGTGAGAAGAGCACGTCGTAGAACGCGTGGGTGAGCACGGTGATCCCGAAGCCGCGCAGCACGAGCAAGAGCGACAACAGCACGCCCGCCACGAGCCGGAACACGAACACGCTCACGTGAAACGGATCGCCGAGCAGGTGGTGGTACGCGCTGAAGAGCGCAGCCGAGAGCAGCACCGCGGCGGCGTCGCGCTTGGTCGACGAGAGCCAGAATCCCAGGCCCCAGCGCAGTCCGCCGAGCACCAGGCCACGAAAGAGCACCTCTTCGTAGAGCCCCGCGCCGAGCGAGAGGACCGCCTGCGCCCAGATCGGCATCGCGTCCAGTCCCGTGCCGAGCGCGCGCGGCAGGAGCAGCGCCGTCAGCTTTCCCGCCACGCCGCCGAACACGAGCGCGTACGCAAACGACTCGAGCACGGCGTAGCCCAGCCAGTCGCGTCGAACCGGCGCGCGCTCACGCAACGCCAATCCGCCGAGCACGACCGCGACGGCGATGGGCAGCACGAGCGAACCGCCCCGCCCCACGAGCCCCACGAAGCTGCGCAGGATCGCGTCGGCGCCGTTGCGGATGCCGGTGTGCGTGGCCGCATCCACGAGCCGCACGCCGGCCTCGTAGAGCACCATCACCGGCAGCGCGAGCAGCGCGGCGTAGGTCCAGGTTCGCGTCTGGGCCCAGTAGCCGCGCTGCAACGGCTTGGGAATGGCGACGGCCGGCGCGCTCACGTCAGCTGAACTCGATCAACGCACGCGCCGCGTCGGTGCGTGGCGTTCCGAGCACCTCGGTCGGCGGTCCGAACTCGGCGACCTTGCCGGCGTCGAGCACGAAAACCACGTCCGCGGCCTCGCGCGCCACCGGCAGATCGTGCGTGACCATGATCTGCGTGACGCCCGTCTCCGCCACGCGCCGCAGCGTCTTGCCGACCTCGTGCTTGAGCGAAGGATCGAGCGCGCTGGTGGGCTCGTCGTAGAGCAGCACCGCCGGCTCCATCGCCAGCGCGCGCGCGATGGCCACGCGCTGCTTCTGACCGCCCGAGAGCTCTTCCGGATACGCGTTCGCCTTGTCGGCGAGGTTGAGCTGCGCGAGCAATTCCTTCACGCGCCCCTCGGCCTGGTCACGCGTCTTGCCCTTCACGCGCATGGGCGCGAGCGTGCAGTTCTCGAGGACGGACAGGTGCGGGAACAGCTCGAACGACTGGAACACGAGCCCGACCTGGCCGCTCAGCTTGCCCAGGGCCGCGCTTGCGGAGTCGATGCGCGTGCCCGCAATCTCGATCGCGCCGCGGTCGAACACGTCGAGCCCAACGAGGCAGCGCAAGAGCGTGGTCTTGCCCGCGCCCGAGCGGCCCAGCACCGCCGCGACCTTTCCGGCGTCGATATCTAGCGAGAGCCCGCTCAACGCCGGCGCGCTCGCGCCCGGGTGCCGCTTCTCCAGCTCAATGACACGAATGGACATGTTAACCAAATCCTTTCAAACCGCGCGGCGGAGGTGGCGGCCCAGCCGCAGCTCCACCCAGCGCGAGAGCCGCGCAAACGGCAGGCTCATGAGGAGGTACCAGACGGCCACCACCGCCCCGAGTCCGAGGTGATCGCGCGTGGCCGAGGCGAGGTTCTCGTAGGTCTTGGTGAGCTCGGTCAGGGTCACGACCGAGACGAGCGAGCTGTCCTTCAAGAGCGCGATGAAGTCGTTGGTCGCCGGGGGAATCGCGACGCGGAACGCCTGGGGCGCGACCACGTGTCGCAGCGCCTGCATCTTCGTGAGCCCGAGCGTGCGCGCGGCGTCGAGCTGGCCGGCAGGCACGCTCGCGAGCCCCGCGCGGTAGTTCTCCGCTTCCGCGGACGCGTAGTTCAGCCCCAGCGCCAGCCAGCCTGCGACGAACGGGTTCAGCTTCACGCCCAGCTCCGGCAAGCCGAAGTAGATCATCGTGAGCTGGATGAGCAGCGGCGTGCCGCGGAAGAACTCGATGTACGCGACCGCGAGAAACTGCAGCGGCTTCGGTCCGTAGGTTCGCAGCAGCGCGAGCGTCACCCCCAGCGCCACCGCGAGCGCCATCGCCAAGAGCGACACGACGAGCGTGAGCGCGGCGCCCTGGAGAAACAGGCCCATCATCTTGGGATAGCGCTCGCGGACCCGCTGCCAGAACGGCGGGTTCTTGCCCACGGCCGCGCGCCACGCGTCGTACTGCTCGGGCAGCGCGCTGGGCGCCTGCATGCCCCCGAAGAGCTTGCTGGTCTCCTCGTTCCAGAGGCCCCAGCGGCCGTAGATGTCGGCGAGCGTACCGTCCTGCGCGAGCGCCTCGAGCGCGTGGTCCACCTCGGCCTTCATCGCCTCATCGCCGCTCTTGAGCGCGATCGCGTACTGCACCGCGCCCAGCGCGCCCGGCACCACCTCGAGCTCGGGCTCGATCTCTCCGTAGAAGCGCGTGATGGGGAAGTCGAGCAGCACCGCGTCGGTCCGGCCGAGGCGCAGGTCGTCGTAGATCTCGTTCTGGCCGCCGTCGTAGGTGCGCACGTCGGCGCCCGCGCGCTTCAAGATGCGCTCCGCGAGCGAGCCCGGCAGCGTGCCCACCTTGCGACCCGCCAGCGCCTCCAGCGTCCGCGGCGCCTTCTCATCACCGCGGCGAACGGTGAGCCGCTCCTCGGCCGCGTAGTACGGCCGCGAGAGCAGCGCCACGCGCTTCTTCTCGTCGGCGACCTCGATGCCATTCAGCGCCACGTCGAAGTCACCCCGCGCGAGCAGCTCGAGCAGCTTGTCCCACTGGCCTTGAATCGGCCGCGCGCGGGCGCCGAGCTTCTTGGCGAGCGCGTCGGCGAGATCCACCTCGAAGCCGATGAGGTGGTTCGGATCCATCGGATCCTGAAACACGTACGGCGCACCGCCCTGGGAGTCGTTTCCCCAGCGCAGCTCTTTGTGCGCGCGGACTTCAGCGAGCGTGTCGGTCTTTTCGGCGAGCTGCCCAGCGGGCTCGTCCGCGAGCGCGGGCAACGGAACCAAAGCGACGGCCATCACGACGAACGCGCGGCTCAGGGCCGCGAAGCAGGGTGTGTCGATCGAAGTCCCTCCTTCAAGTGAACGACGACGATCTCTGCATAACGCAGCTTGCAACACGCGCAATCGAATTGGAATGGTCAGGCCGGCTCGACGCGCGCGATGCCCGAGCGAAACGCCGGGAAGCCTGAGATGGGATCGCGCGTGGTGTCGGTGAGCGCGTTGGCGCTCGCGCTCGCCCAGCCCGCGGGGAGCACGACGCAGCCCGGATGCACGTCGCGCGTGACGAGGACCTTCAGCTCCACCTGCCCTCTCGGCGAAATCACGCGCACGCGCGCGCCGCTCTCGATTCCAAGCGGGCCAGCCACCTCGGGATGGAGGCGCGCCAACGGCTCGCGCTGGTGCAGCTTCATGCTCGGCACGTGGCGGAACTGCGAGTTGATGTACGGCCGCGTCCGCGGACCGGTGACGAGCGTGAGCGGAAACTCAGGCGTCGGCGGCACGGGCGGCGCGTACACGGGCAGCGGTTCATAACCAAATCGTGACAACAGCGGACTCGCGAGCTCGAGCTTTCCGCTCATCGTCGGCCAGCGCGGCACGGGCGCATCGGGCGCGGGCCGCTGTGGCCGGAGCTCGCGCTCCGGATCGACGAGGTAGTGCTCGCGCTCGGCATGGACCGCGGCTTCGAAGGTCAGCCAGGGGAAGTGTGCGCCCAGCCCGAGGTGCCGCGCGAGCTCGAAGAGGATCTTCCAGTCGGGCCTGCTCTGGTGCTGCTCTCGCAAGAGCCCGCTTCGCGCCACGGCTGCGTCCTCGCCACCCGCTGCGACCGTCGGCGCCTCGGCAAACGTCGCCGCGGGCAGCGCGTAGTGCGCCAGCGCGGCGGTCTCCGACGGAAACGGATCCACAACGACCAACAGCTCCAGCTTCTCGAGCGCGGCGCGCATGCGGGCGCTGTCCGGGTGCGTAACGAGCGGGTTCGACCCGAAGCAGATCAGCGCGCGGAGCGGGTACGGCTTGTTCTCGAGGATCGCGTCGGGAAAGAGCATCCCCTGCGCTTGCCGGTTGTAGACGTGGAAGAGCGGATACTCGTTGTAACCAATCGGTTTCACTTCGGGCGAAGGCGGCGCGGGCTTCGGGGTCTCCATGCGGTAGAGCTGCGGCAGCGGCTCGTCCCAGAAGTGCGGCCCGGGCTTGTGCTTGAGCTGCATGCCGCCTGGCACGTCGATGTCGCCGCAGATCGCCGCGAGCGCCGTGAGCGCGCGCACCGTCTGGACCCCGTTCGCGTGATGCTCCAGGCCCAATCCGTCCCAGAACGACGCCGGTCCGCCAGTCGAGAACAGTCGCGCCGCGCGTTGAACCTTCTCCGCGGGCACGCCGGTCAGCCGCTGCACTTCGTCGGGCGTGAACGTGGACGCGAGCTGCGCGAGCTCATCGAGGCCCATGCACTCCAATCGCGCGGCCGCCTCGTCGAAGAGCTTCTCGGCGAGCACGACCTGGATCAGCCCAAGCGCGAGCGCGCCGTCGGTTCCCGGCCGCGGCTGCAGGTGCAGCGTGGCCTCGCGGGCCAGCTCGGTGCGAATGGGATCCACGACGATCAACCGGCGACCGTTGTGTGCGGCTTGCGCCACCGCGTGCGCGAAAGGCGGCGCGGTGAAGGTCGGATTCGCGCCCCACACGAGCAGCGTCTTCGCGCGGTGCACGTCGGGCTCGAGGTTCGCACCCGCGACGAGCGCGTGGCCCATGCGGGCGGAGGCCTCGCACAAGCTGGCGACGGTCGCGAGGTTCGGCGAACCAAACGCCGCACAGAAGCGCTGCAGCATGGGCACGAGCGGGTGCCGCACGAAAGGCCAGCCGGTTTGCACCGCGAGCGCCTGCGCGCCGAAGCGCTGCTTCACGGCGTGCAGCTTCTCGGCGATCTCGGCGAGCGCGGCGTCCCAGCTGACTTCAACGAAGCGCGCGCCCTCACGTCGCAGCGGCGCGCGAACGCGCTCGGGCGCGTGGACGATCTCGCGCAGCGCCCAGCCGTGGTGACAGAGAAAGCCGCGCGTCTTCGAATCGGGATCACCCTCGACGCGCTCGAGCCGACCGTCCTCGACGGTGGCCACGATCCCGCAGTGCATCGTGCAGATGCGACACGTGCCCTTCACCTGCGCGCGCGCCCTGCCCTCGCCGCCGAGCTCGAGCGCGGCCACCCCACCCGCGAGCGCGGCCACCTGCCCCGCCTGCAACACCTGCCGCCGCGAGAAGCGCCTCATCGCCCGCTCCTCGGTGTGACGTGGATGGCGCTCGCGTGCTCGGGGCACGCCTCTTCGCACAATCCGCAGCCGCAGCACTTGTCGGGCTCGACGTGCGGCGCCTGCATCGGGCCGCGCAGCGTGATGGCTTCGTCCTGGTACGGGCACACGTAGTAGCAAGCGCGGCACACGCCGCTCTGCTGCCAGGCGATGCACTTCTTCTCGGTGACGAACGCGACGCCCATCTGCGCTTCGCGCTGAATCACCACGCGATCGAACGGAATCGGCCGCAGGGCGCCCGTGGGACACGCGCTGCCGCACGCCATGCAGAGAACGCAGCCGCGCTCGCGCGCGTTCAGGAACGGCGTCTCCGCCAGGCGTGGCGAGCCGGACTCGAAGTGGATCGCCTGCACCGGACAGACCTCGGCGCAGCGGAAGCAGCGGATACACGCGGCCGCGAACGCATCGCCGTCGAGCGCGCCCGGCGGACGAAGACGCGGCTCGGCGTGCGCGCGCTTGGCCACGAGCGCAGCCGTCATCGTCGCTGCCAGCGCACCCAGTCCGCCGAGGAGATCGCGCCGCTTCATCGCGGCTCCTTGGTGCGCAACGGAACCAGCTTGAACGCCAGCGCCTGCGTGGGACACACCGAGACGCACTTGCCGCAGCGCTCGCAGCCCGGATCGAGTCGGTCCGTCATCGGCTTCTGGCCGAGATTGCAGACCACGTCGCACGCGGTGCAGTCGGTGCAGCGCGGGATGTCGCGCGTGACGCGCACGCGCGACGGAAGCGCGAAGAGCGAGAACAGCGCGCCACCCGGGCAGAGCGTGCGACAGAAGCCGCCGCGCGAGACGAGCGTGTCGAAGAGCCAGATTCCGGCGAGCGCCAGCGCGCCCGCACCGAAGCTGCCCGTCCACACCGCGCGCGCGACCTCGCGGCTCACGATCGCCGGCGGATAGACGAGCGCCACCAGCGGCGCTCCCGCAATCGCCGCCGCGCTGAGCACGCCCGCGAGCACGCCGTACGCCACGCCGCGTGGAAGCTGGACGTCCGCGAGCGGCACACCCAGACGCGTCAGCAGCGCGCGCGCCGCGTTGCTCGCGGCCAGCATCGGCACATAGGGACAAAGCCAGCCGCAGAAGAACCGCCCGAAGCCCATCAGCAGCAGCGCCACCGGAAGCGCGCCAAGCAACACGCCGACCGGAAACTGCCGCGCCGCGACGACGCTCAGCGCCGCGAGCGGATCCATGAGCTCGATACCAAAGAGCTGCACGGTCCACGGCGCGCCGAGCAGCTCGGGCTTCGGAAGCGGGAGCGCCTGCGCGAGCGCGCCCCAACGACCGCCGCCCGCGAATCCTGCCCAGAGCCCGCGCGCCGCGCCCAGCTGCCAGAGCGGCGCGAGCAGGTACGTCGAGCACGACAACGCGAGCACAATCCGACGCACACGCTGGTAGCGCGGGGCTTTCTTGAGCACGAGGTCGGCCGGCTGCACCGCGCGCCGGGGGCCACGCGGACGCACCTCCGGCGCAGGCTTTGCGTGCTTGACGGCCATCAAGCATCAGCTGTGCAGCCTTCGCGCCAGCCGATGCCTGGGAGATCCGGGGCTTTCCGACGCAGGCTTTGCGTCGCTACTTTCTCGCGACGTGCTCGCTCTGCTTCTTGAGCTCCACCAGCTCCGGGTTCGCCTCGACCATGTGCGTGTGCACCTTCATCGAGCAGAACTTCGGACCGCACATGGAGCAGAACTCGGCGCTCTTGAACGCCTCGGCGGGCAGCGTCTCGTCGTGGAAGCGCTGCGCCGTCTCGGGATCGAGCGCGAGCCGGAACTGCTCCTTCCAGTCGAACTTGTAGCGCGCGCGGGAGATCGCGTCGTCGCGATCGCGTGCACCGGGGCGCTTGCGAGCCACGTCCGCAGCGTGCGCTGCAATCTTGTAGGCGATGAGGCCCTGCTTCACGTCCTCGGCGTTCGGCAGGCCCAGGTGCTCTTTGGGCGTGACGTAGCAGAGCATCGCCGCGCCCGCGGTGCCGGCCATGGTGGCGCCGATGCAGCTCGTGATGTGGTCGTAGCCCGGCGCGATGTCGGTGACGAGCGGCCCGAGCACGTAGAACGGCGCCTCGTGGCACCACTCGATCTCCTTCTTCACGTTCATCTCGATCTGATCGAACGGAACGTGGCCGGGGCCTTCGATCATCACCTGCACGTCGTGCGCCCAGGCCTTCTTCGTCAGCTCGCCGAGCACCTTCAGCTCCGCAAACTGCGCGGCGTCGCTCGCATCGGCCAGACATCCCGGACGCAGCCCGTCGCCGAGCGAGAAGCTCACGTCGTACTTCTTGAAGATCTCGCAGATGGCGTCGAAGTGCGTGTAGAGGAAGTTCTCCTTCTTGTGGAACATCATCCACTGCGCGAGCAGCGCGCCGCCGCGGCTCACGATGCCCGTGATGCGGTGGGTGGTGAGCGGCACGAAGTCGCGCAGCACGCCCGCGTGGATGGTCATGTAGTCCACGCCCTGCTGGGCCTGCTCCTCGATCACCTGGAGCATGAGTTCCACGGTGATGTCCTCCACGCGCTTCACGCGCGAGAGCGCCTCGTAGATGGGCACCGTGCCGATGGGCACCGGGCTGTGGCGGATGATGGCCTCGCGAATCGCCGGGATGTTGCCGCCGGTGGAGAGGTCCATCACCGTGTCGGCGCCATGCTTGATGGCCACGCGCAGCTTCTCCAGCTCGTCGTTCACGTGCGAGGTGACGGCGCTGTTTCCGATGTTCGCGTTCACCTTGCAGAGCGAGTTGATGCCGATGCACATCGGCTCGAGCTCGGGGTGCTTGATGTTCGCGGGGATGATCATCCGTCCGCGCGCCACTTCCTCGCGCACGAAGATCGGATTCAGCCCCTCGCGCTTGGCCACGTGCTCCATCTCGGGCGTGGTCACGCCCTTGCGAGCGAAAGACATCTGGCTCTGGTTCTTCTCACCCGCGCGGCGCGCGACCCACTCGGCCCTCATGCGTTGCTCCCTCTCCCGAAATCGGCGGGACGGTAACGGCGCACTCGCAAGGAAATCAAGCGTTGCGCACGCGGCGTTTCCGCCGAAAGACGCAGCGCGCCTGGATCACCGCGACTACCATGGCCGCGCTTCTCAACTTTCAGGGGGAACAATGCACTCGAAGGTCGTCATCGGATTCGCGCTCGCGTTTGCGCTCAGCGCCGCGGCGTGCAGCAGCGAGAACAGCAGCTCCAGCTCCTCCAGCGGCACCACCGGCTCGGGCAGCACCACCGGCTCGGGCAGCACCACGGGCACCTCCGGCTCGACGGGCACCTCCGGAAGCACGGGCGGCTCGAGCGGGAGCACCGGGTTGACCGCGGTCAACGGCTGCGACCCGTCCACGGCCACGGACATGACCGGCCACAGCACGGTGACGATCACCTACTCCAGCAGCGCGCAGGGCTCGGTGGCGGCGTTCCGCTACAACCCCGGCTGCGTGAAGGTCTCTCCGGGCACGAGCGTGACCTTCCAGGGCGCTCAGGCGGCCGACACCTTCGCCGTGCATCCGCTGACGCCCGGCGCCGAGTGCACCGCCAACGCGACGAACAACCCCATCACCGCGCAGTCGGCGGGCAGCTCCGCGTCGTTTACGTTCGCCAACGGCGGCACGTTCCCGTATTTCTGCGCCGTCCACTGCTCTGTCGGCATGAAGGGCGCGATCTACGTCCAGTGACGCGACGGCGGTGGGCCGGAGCAGCACATGACCGACTCACCGCCGAAGTCGTCGCGAGCCTTGCTGGGGCTGGGAATCGGGGTCACCGCGGCCATCGCCGTGGTGGCCCTCTTCATGTGGCTCGACTTCCGGGGCCCGCGGCCGCACACCGAGCCACCCGCGGGGATCGCGTTGGTCGTCGAGCGCGCAGGAAAGCCGGGGCCGCTCGCGCCGCACGCGACGCTCCCGCCCGGCGCCAGCCTGAAGTCGACGGTCACCCTGCCCGCGCCGGCCAAGGTGAGCCTGGTGCACATCGATCCCGGGCACGGCATGGAGCCGTTGCTGCTCAACGCCAAACTCGACGCGGGCACGCACCTGCTCGAGAAGAACGGCGCACCGGCCGAGCTCCACCTCGAGGGGCTGTCGGGGCCGCAGGTGCTCGCCGCCGTGGCCGCCGAGCGCGACCTCATCGAGGACGAGGCCCTCTCCGCCGCCCGCGGCCTCCCCGTGGAGGGCGTGAAGGTCGCCGCCTTCGAATTCACGGTTCAGTGAGCGGTCGACACCCCGGCCGAAGTTCCTTGCCTCGGTCGGTTGGCTGCTCTAGTGGAACCCTTCGCTCCGGAGCAGCGGGATCCTGTGCGGTTTGGGCGCTCGCCCGTTAGCCAACGTGGTCATGCCGAATCTCGAAAATCCGCTCATCGTCCAGGCCGACAAGTCCATCCTCCTCGAGGTGCACAACCCTCGCTACGAGGAGGCCCGCGACGCGCTCGCGCGCTTTGCCGAGCTCGAGAAGAGCCCGGACCACCTGCACACCTACCGCATCACCCCGCTCTCGCTCTGGAACGCGGCGAGCTCGGGCGTGAACGCGGAGACCGTCCAGGCGGATCTGGAGCGCCTCTCCAAGTACCCGGTGCCGCCGAACCTGCTCGCCGACGTGCGCGAGTCCATCTCCCGCTACGGCCGGATCAAGCTGGTCAAGGGCGGCGCCGCCGACGAGCTCGAGCTCCAGGTCTCCGACGCGCCGCTGGGCCACCTCATCCAGCACACCAAGGACGTCGCCAAGCTGCTCATCCCGGGCGGCGGGCTCCGAATCACCGCCGACAACCGCGGCGAGATCAAGCAGGCGCTCATCAAGGTCGGCTATCCCGTCGTGGACGAGGCCGGCTTCACGGTCGGCGAGCCGCTGGAGTTCTCGCTCCGCGACACGATGCTCTCGGGCAAGAAGTTCGACCTGCGGCACTACCAGTCGGACTCGGTGGGCGCGTTCATGGCCAGCGGCGGCGGCAACGGCGTCATCTGCCTGCCCTGCGGCGCGGGCAAGACCGTGGTCGCGCTCGCGGCGGCCGCGCAGCTCAAGACCAAGACGCTCGTGCTCGCCACCAACATCACCGCGGTGCGCCAGTGGATGAGCGAGGTGCTCGACAAGACCACGCTCACCGCCGAGCAGGTCGGCGAGTACAGCGGCGACCGGAAAGAAGTGAAGCCCTTCACCGTCGCCACGTACCAGATCATCACCCGGCGCTCGGGCGACAAGTTCCCGCACCTCTCGCTCTTCAACGCGGCCAACTGGGGCCTCATCGTCTATGACGAGGTCCACCTCCTGCCTGCGCCGATCTTCCGCTTCACCGCGGGGCTGCAGGCGCGCCGACGCCTGGGGCTCACCGCGACGCTCATTCGCGAGGACGGCCGCGAGGGCGACGTGTTCGCGCTCATCGGCCCCAAGCGCTACGACGTGCCCTGGCGCGAGATGGAGCGCGCGGGCTTCATCGCCGAGGCGACGTGCACCGAGCTGCGCCTGCCGCTGCCCGAGGGCGTGAAGATGGCCTACGCCACCTCGGACGCGCGCAACCGCTTCAACGTGGCCGCGCAAAATCCGGTGAAGGAGAGTGCGGTGAAGGAGCTGCTGGTGCGCCACAAGGGCGAGAGCATCCTCGTCATCGGCCAGTACCTGGAGCAGCTGCGCTCGCTGAGCGAGGGTCTCAAGCTGCCGCTCATCACCGGCGAGACGCCCCAGGCCGACCGCGACGTGCTCTTCGCCAAGTTCCGCACGGGTGAGGTGCCGGTGCTCGTGGTCTCGAAGATCGGCAACTTCAGCATCGACCTGCCCGATGCGAGCGTGCTCATCCAGGTGAGCGGCACGTTCGGCTCGCGGCAGGAGGAGGCCCAGCGCCTGGGCCGCGTGCTGCGCCCCAAGGACAAGCCCGCCAGCTTCTACAGCCTCGTCAGCGAGGACACGGTCGAGCTCGACTTCGCCATGAAGCGCCAGCTCTTCCTGACCGAGCAGGGCTATCGCTACAAGATCGAGGACTACCACCCGGTGGCCAAGCCGCTCGCGGCCACGCCACCGGCGCAGGTCTGATTTCGCGCTCCACTTGGCCACGTCCGACACCATCGAGCCGCAGCTAGACCTCGGCGAGGGCCAGGACCTCGACCGCCTCGCGCCCAGCGTCCGCGAGGCGCTCATGCGCGGGCTCGTCGAGAAGCCGCGCGACCGTTCGCCGAGCGCCCTGCACGCAGAGCTGCGCAAGCCGGCGGCGGTCACGCGGCTCTTGTCGCAGCTGCCCGACGAGGCGCTCTACCCCGCCGCCGTGCTCGCGTTCATCGGCCGTGCGAACTCCGCGCGGCTGCACGAGCACGTCACGCTTCGCCTGGGCGCCGACGCGGCCGTGCGCGCGCTCGACGCGCTCGAGCGCGCGGGCCTCTGCATCCACGGCGCATACGATCCGCGGCAGACGTGGATGCCACCCACGGTGCAGCTCGCGGTGCGGCCGCAGCTCGCGTCGGTGCTGGCGCATCCGTCGCGGGCGCCGTCGATGGACCAGGCCGAGCACGATCTCGCGCCGCGGCTCTTCGAGGACGAGGTGCTGCTCGCGGCGATGGCGTCGACCACGCCCAAGCTCACGCAGTCGGGCGAGGTGTTCAAGCGCGAGCTGCTGGCGCTGATTCCGCTGTTGCAGCGCCGCACCGAGGATCCGGTGATCCTCGCCGAGGAGCTGGATCTGCTCTGCGAGCTGGGGCTGGTGGCCGTCGGCAGCCGGCTCGAGGTGCCGCCCGAGCCGATCGATCTCTGGCGCCAGCTGGATCGCGGCGAGAAGCTGCGCCGGCACGTGGTGGCGCGCGCGCGGCTGGTGCCGACGATCCTGCCGTTCGTGCAGCTCTTGTATCTCGCGGGGCCGGTGGCGCTGCTCACGCTGGTGGAGCTCGCGGATCTCGACGCGTCTGCCGAGCCGACGCTCTGGCGACGCGGGCGCGCGCGCACGCTGGATGGCGCCACGCGCGTGGACTTCTTGCTCATGCAGCCCGGGCTCGGAATCGTCGATCTGGGGAGCACGCGGCTGGTGGGCATGGCGCCCTCGCTGCGCTCGGCGCTCGCAGGTGAACCGCAGCCCGAGCCCGAGGCGACCGGCTATCCGCATTTGCTGCCGTCGCTGGAAGCGATCGTTCCGCCCGAGTGTCCGCTGCCGATGGTCATCTCGCTGGCGCGCTTCCTCGACGTGACCAGCGTGGACACCGTGGCGCACTTCAAGCTCACGCGCGAGTCGGTGGAGCGCGCCGCACGCCGCGGCCAGACCGCCGAGCAGATGCTCGAGGTACTCACCGAGGTGGTCCGCTACGGCGTGCCCGAGAACGTGGCCCGCGCGCTGCGCGACTTCTCGGCGGTGAAGCCGAATCGGGTGCACTTCGTGGAGGGGCCGGTCGTGGTCGCCGAGGAGGAGTCGGCGCGCGAGCTGCTCCGCGGCGATGAAGAGATGGGCGAGCTGGTGTCCGAGGTGGCGCCCGGCGTGTTCGAGGTGCAGGGCAGCTGGGCCGCGGGCCCCACGCGACGCCGGCTGACCACGCTCGGCCTCTGGCAGTCGCGCGACGAAGACATCCACGAGCCGGCCCGGCTCACGCGCTGGGACAACGACGACGCCACCCGCCGCCTCACCCGCTTGCGTCAAGGCTTGCTGCTGCGCGGGCCGGCGCCGCTCGCGCGACGTGCGCGCGCCGCCGTGGCGTTGGCCGAGATTGGTCCGGGCACGCCAGGAGCGGCCGAGCGCGTGGCCAAGGCGCAGAAGGCCCTCGAGAAGGATCCGAAGCGCTTCGAGACCTTCCTCGCCTCACTCGATGAGGCCGAGCGCGAGCGGTTCAACCGCGACCTCGAGGCCATCGTCGATCCGGATCGCCCGCTCGCCGCGCAGCTCGATCGCCTGGACCGGCTCGCGCCGGATTGGGTGGAGCGCAGCAAGCCCAAACCGGTGCGCAAGAAGAAGTAACTAATCCGTTAAGATCTAGCCGATCTTGGCGAGCGCGAGCTTTCCTTCCCACCGCTCCTCGAGCGCGCGACGCAGCGGCGCGTGCTCGGGCTTCGCGAGCCGCCCGTCGCGCTCGACCAGGGCAAGTGCCTCGCGCCGCGCAATCGCAAGCAAGTCCTGATCGCGGGCCAGGTTGGCCACGGCGAGCTCGGGCAATCCGCTCTGCCGGGTGCCCAGCAGCTCGCCAGGCCCGCGCAGCTCGAGGTCCTTCTGGGCGATGACGAAGCCGTCGTTCGTCGCGGCCATCACCGCGAGCCGCTCCTTCGACACTTCGCTTCGCGCATAGCCCGCGATGAGCAAGCAGTGCGAGGCGTGCTGGCCACGACCGACGCGGCCACGGAGCTGGTGCAGCTGCGAGAGCCCGAAGCGCTCGGCGCTCTCGATGACCATCACGGTCGCGTTGGGCACATCGACGCCGACCTCTATGACGGTCGTTGAAACCAAAATGTGAAGTTCCTTGTCGCGGAAGGCGCGCATCACCGCGTCCTTCTGCTCGGCCTTCATGCGGCCGTGGATGAGCCCCACGTGGAACCCTGGGAACGCGGCCTGCACCAGGTCGGCGCCCTCGGTCGCGCTCTGGAGGTCGCTCTTCTCGCTCTCCTCCACGAGCGGGTACACGACGTAGGCCTGCCGCCCCGCCTCGAGCTCTCGGCCCACGAGCTCCCACGCGTGCTCGCGCGACTTCTCCCCGAACACGCGCGTGGCGATGGGCGTGCGACCGGGCGGCAGCTCGTCGATGACGGAGAGGTCGAGGTCGCCGTACGCGGCCATGGCGAGCGTGCGCGGGATGGGCGTCGCGGTCATCACCAGCACGTCGGGCATGGCGCCCTTGTCGCGAAGCACCGCGCGCTGCATCACGCCGAACCGGTGCTGCTCGTCGATGACCACCAGACCCAGCTTGGCGAACTGGATGTCATCCTCGAGGAGCGCGTGCGTGCCCACCGCGAGCTGCATGCGCCCCATGGCCAGCCGGGTGCGCGCCTCGCGCTTCTCCTTCGCCGACTGCGAGCCCGTGAGCAGCCCGACCTCGACGCCAGCCTTGAGCAACAGCTGCTGCATGTTGCGCGCGTGTTGCTCAGCGAGGATCTCGGTCGGGGCCATCACCGCGGCCTGGTAGCCCGCTTCGATGGCCAGCATCGCCGCGCACAACGACACGGCGGTCTTACCCGAGCCCACGTCGCCCTGGAGCAGGCGGTTCATGGGCTCCGGCTTCGACATATCTTGACATATCTCGTCCAGGGCCCGCCGCTGCGCCTTGGTCAGCGGCCAGGGCAGCCGCTCGAGCACGCCCTGCAGCTTCCGCGGACCCGTGTCGAACGAGATTCCGGGCTCGACCTTCACGTCCTGCCGGCGCAGCGAGAGCCCGAGCTGCAGGAAGAAGAGCTCGTCGAACGCGAGCCGCCGGTGGCCGGGCGTGGCCCAGCGCTGGAGCGCGTCGAGCGGCACGTCGTCGGACGGGAAATGGATCTGCTGAAGTGCGTCGCCGAGCGACGGAAGGCCAAGCCCCGTCCGAAGCGACTCGGGCAGCGGATCTTCAATCGTCGGCGCGAAGCGCGCGACCACCCGGTGCGCCAGATCTCGAATGCCGCGCTGCTCGCCGCGCTCGAAGCCGGGATAGAGCGGCACGATGCGCTCGAAGTGCACGTTGGCGCCGGCGCTCTGCCCGCCTTCGTCGAGCGGCTCGGCCTCGGGGTGCGCCATCTCGCGGCCGTAGCTCGTCGCGCGCAGCTCGCCGGAGATGATGAACTTCTTGCCCACCGCGAAGCGGCTCTTCATCCACGGCGCGTAGTTGAAGAAGGTGCCCGCGATGCTTCCGGTCGCGTCGGCGAAGATGACCTTGAGCGTGCGGCGGCCGCGGCCCTTGAAGCCCTCATCGACCCGACGAACTTCGGCGACGGCCGAGCCGCGCTCACCCGGCACGAGCTGCGAGAGCGTAGCGAGCTGGCGTCGATCCTCGTAGCCGCGCGGCATGAGGAACAGGATGTCACCCACACGTTGAAGCCCTTTCTTCTTCAACAGCGCGGCCAGCCGCGGATGAATTCGGAACGTCGGCTCGAGCGGCGTCGCGAGCGGACCGCGCAGCGACTGCTGCGTGGGCACCTTGGGCGGCGCGATCGCGTAGGGCGCGTCGGCCTGGGCTTCATCTTCCTCGAAGAGCTTCTGCGTCTTGGGCGCGCGCTTCGTCGCTGCCGGCTTCGCGCGCGCAGGCTTCGGCTCGGGCACAGGTGCGACGACGGACTTCGTCAAGCTCGCGAGCGGCTCGAGCTCCGGCGGCAGCGTGACGAGCGGCTTCAGCTCGCCGATGAGCACCTTGAGCGCGGCCGTGCGCGCGGGCGCCGACATCGCGTCGAAGCCCTTCACCACGCTCGCGAGCCGATTGGCGCTCTCGGCTGGCAAGCCCGCGCGCGTGGCCTTCTGGCCCACCTGGAGCACGAGCGCGTCGAAGGCCTTGAGCGTGCCCACGTGCGCAAAGCCGTCGCGCGCGGCGTAGCGCAGCGGCGGCAAGAGCGCCTCGAGGATGGGCTGGTACGCGCTCACCTGGATTCCCTGCAGGCCGAGCGAAGTCGAGCCGACTACGCGACCGGGCTCTCCTCGACGAACTTCACCTCGGTGATCTCGTACTCGCGCACGCCACCAGGCGCCTGGATGTTGACCATGTCGCCCACCTCGCGGCCGATCATGCCGCGCGAGATCGGCGAGGTGACGGAGATGAGGCCCTTCTTCAAGTCGGCCTCGAGCTCGCCCACGATGCGGTAGGTGACCTTCTTGTCCGTCTCCACGTCGGCGAGCGTGACCGTGGCGCCGAAGACGACCTTCTCGCCGGCGATCTTGCTCACGTCGATGACCTCGGCCCGCGCGATCCAGTCCTCGACCTGCGCGATGCGCCCGGCGATGTGGCTCTGGCGCTCCTTGGCCGCGTGGTACTCGGCGTTCTCGGAGAGGTCGCCGTGGGCGCGCGCTTCTTCGATGTCCTTCACGTTCTGCGGGCGGTCGACGGTCTTCAGCTTCTTGAGCTCGTCCTTGAGCTTCTCGAGGCCGCTCTTCGTCATCGGGACGCTAGACATGTCTGCTCCAACCTTGCGTGCAGGCGTCAAAAAGGCCGCGGCCCCGCCAAGCAGGGCCACAGCCGCACTCAAGATAACCGATTTCGGGGCGTTAGAACTCCCCAAAACGCGCCTGGCTGCTAGGCGGCCGGGCTCTCAGGCTCCACCTGCTCCACGCGACCGCGGAGCACGTCCAGCGTGCCCGTGAACGAGCGCGGGCTGTCCTCGCGCGTCTGCACCGTGAAGCGCACGATGGGGGCCTTCACGAGCACCATGCCGATGGCGCCGATCTCCATGCCGCGGTCCGCGAACCACGTGCGCACCCAGCCCTCAGCCTTGGCGCGAGCCTCGGCAGGCGTGTCGTCGCGGGACTTGGGGCGCGCGGGATTGGCTTTCACCCGCGACGCGGATTTGGCGCTCATCGGCCCTCCCGAGCAGCGTCACGGGCAAGGCTACCGAATTCGACGCCTGATCCATCAAGCTGCACTGCGTCAGCGCGTCGGGGCGTCAACTCCCTCTGAAGATCCGGATCAGGATCCGCTGGCGGATCCGACTGCCCCGCGCGGGTTGGCAGCGCGCGCAGCCCCGCCATTCGACAGGCGTTCCTGGAGGCTGCGCACCTCGAGCGGCCGCCGGCGCATGCTTTCCATTGCGGAAACGCTCGCCCGGGCCCCGGGGATGGTGGTCATGTAGGGAACGCCGTGCATCAGCGACTCGCGTCGGATGCTGAACGAGTCGAGGATCTCGCGGCGCCCCGAGGTGGTGTTGATCACCAGGGCGATCTGGCCGTCGATGATGCGGTCGACGATGTGCGGCCGGCCCTCTGTGACCTTCTTCACGAAGCCCGAAGGCACGCCGCGCTCGGTGAGGTACTTCTGCGTGCCGCCGGTGCAGACGAGGCTGTAGCCCATCGCAACCAACCGTCGGCCGAGCTCGAGCGCGTCCGGCTTGTCGCGCTCGCGCACGCTGATGAAGACCGTGCCCTCCGTCGGCAGCGCGTTGCCCGCGGCCATCTGGCTCTTCAAGAACGCCTGCCCGAACTCGTCGTCGATGCCCATCACCTCGCCGGTGCTCTTCATCTCCGGGCCGAGGATGGTGTCGACGCCGCTGAACTTGCGGAACGGGAAGACCGAGGCCTTCACCGCCACGCCGCGCGGCTCCGGCTCACGCGTCACGCCCTGCTCGGCCAGCGTCTCGCCGAGCATGCAGCGCGCGGCGATCTGCGCGATGGGAACGCCCGTCGCCTTGGCCACGAAGGGCACGGTGCGGCTCGCGCGGGGGTTCATCTCCAGCACGTACACGTCCTCGCGGTGCTGGATGGCGAACTGCACATTGCACAAGCCGACGACCTTGAGCTCCTTGGCCATGGCGATGGCCTGGCGCTTGAGCTCGTTGATCGTCGAGTCGGGCAGCGAATGCGGTGGCAACGTGAACGCCGCGTCGCCGGAGTGCACGCCGGCTTCTTCGATGTGCTCCATCACGCCCGCGACGATGGCCGCGCCGGTGCGGTCCATCACGAGGTCCACGTCGACCTCGATGGCGTCCTTCAAGAAGCGATCGATGAGCACCGGCCGATCGTTCGACACCTGCACGGCCTCGCGCATGTAGGTCGCGAGTCCGGCCTTGTCGAGCACCACCTCCATCGCGCGGCCGCCGAGCACGTAGCTCGGGCGCACCATCGACGGATAGCCGATGCGCTCGGCGACGGTGAACGCCTCTTCCTCGCTGCGTGCAACGCCATTCGCGGGCTGCCGCAAGCCGAGCTTGTTGATGACCTTCACAAAGCGCTCGCGGTCCTCGGCGCAGTCGATGGCGTCGGGGCTGGTGCCGAGCACGGTCACGCCGGCCTGCTCCAGCGGCACCGCGAGCTTGAGCGGCGTCTGCCCGCCGAACTGGACGATCGCGCCCAGCGGCTTCTCGTGCTGCGCGATGTGGAGCACGTCTTCCAGCGTGAGCGGCTCGAAGTAGAGACGATCGCTGGTGTCGTAGTCGGTGCTGACGGTCTCCGGGTTGCAGTTGACCATGATGGTCTCGTAGCCCGCGCGCTTGAGCGCGATGGCCGCGTGGACGCAGCAGTAGTCGAACTCGATGCCCTGGCCGATGCGGTTCGGACCCGAGCCCAGGATCATCACCTTTTTGTTAACGGTCGGCGCGGCCTCGTCCTCGTGCTCGTAGGTCGAGTAGAGGTACGGCGTGTGCGCCTCGAACTCGGCGGCGCAGGTGTCCACGCGCTTGTACACGGGCCGGATGCCGTGCTTCTCGCGCAGCGCGCGGATCTTGTCCTCGGTCTGGCCGGTGAGCTTCGCCAGCCGGCGATCGCTGAAGCCCATGCGCTTGCGCTCGCGCAGCCAGTCGGCGTTGTCGTCGAGCCGCACGATCTTCTCGGCCTGGAGCAGCTCCTCCATGTGCCGCAGGAACCAGGGATCGATGCCGGTCTGCTGGTGGAGCTCGTTCACCGTGAAGCCGCAGCGGAACGCGTCGGCGAGCTGCCAGAGCCGGTCCGCGCCGGGGATGCGCAGCCACTTGCGCACGCGGTCGACCTCTTCCGGGAACGCGGGGAAGCTCCAGTCGCCGTTGGGACGCACCACGCTCTCCAGGCCGTAGTGGTCGTTCTCCATGCTGCGGATGGCCTTGTGCAGCGCCTCTTTGAAGCTGCGGCCCATGGCCATCACCTCGCCCACGCTCTTCATCTGCGTGGAGAGGCTCTTCTCGGTGGCGGGGAACTTCTCGAAGGCGAACCGCGGGATCTTCACCACCACGTAGTCGATGCTCGGCTCGAACGAGCTCGGCGTGACGCGGGTGATGTCATTCTTGAGCTCGTCGAGCGTGTAGCCCACGGCGAGCTTGGCGGCGATCTTCGCGATCGGGAATCCGGTCGCCTTCGACGCGAGCGCCGAGCTGCGCGACACGCGCGGGTTCATCTCGATGACCGCGATACGGCCGTCCTGCGGGTTCACCGCGAACTGCACGTTCGAGCCGCCGGTCTCGACGCCAATCTCGCGCATGATCGCGATGCTGGCCTCGCGGAGGCGCTGGTACTCCTTGTCGGTGAGTGTCTGCGCGGGCGCGACGGTGATCGAGTCGCCGGTGTGCACGCCCATCGGATCGAAGTTCTCGATGCTGCAGATGATGACGACGTTGTCCTTCTTGTCGCGCATCACCTCGAGCTCGAACTCCTTCCAGCCGATCACGCTCTCCTCGACGAGGATCTCGTGCACGGGGCTCGCCGCGAGGCCACCCTTGGCGATCTGCTCGAACTCCTCGTGGTTGTAGGCGATGCCGCCGCCGGTGCCGCCCAAGGTGAAGCTCGGCCGGATGATCGCCGGCAGGCCCACCTGGCGCATGAACGCCTCGGCCTCTTCGAAGGTGTGCGCCACGCCGCTCTTGGGGCACGAGAGGCCAATCTTCTCCATCGCGTCTTTGAAGAGCTTGCGGTCCTCGGCCTTGCGGATGGCCTTCACGTCGGCGCCGATGAGCTGCACGCCGTGCTTCTCGAGGACGCCCGCCTCGTGCAGGTCGAGCGCCAGGTTCAAGCCTGTCTGGCCGCCGAGCGTGGGGAGGATCGCGTCGGGCTTCTCGCGCTCGATGATCCGGCTGGCAACCTCCACGGTGAGCGGCTCGACGTAGGTCCGGTCGGCCAGCTCCGGGTCGGTCATCACCGTCGCCGGGTTCGAGTTGAGGAGGATGACCTCGTAGCCCTCTTCCTTGAGAGCTTTGCAGGCCTGGGTGCCCGAGTAGTCGAACTCGCAGGCCTGTCCAATGACGATCGGCCCGGAGCCGATGATCATGATCCGCCGCAGATCCGTACGCTTGGGCATGGCGGGCGGGATAACGCGCCCACTCGGCCCGGTCAACGACGGCGATGATCGCCGGCTGGCCGCCTGGAGGGCCGCCGGGCGATGCACGAGCTTGTTGCCGAGCCCTCGCGAGCAATCTACTTTTCAACCCGCATGCCCATCTACGAGTACGCCTGCGAGAAGTGCAAAGAGGTCACCGAGGTCATCGCCAAGGTGGACGACCCGCCTCCGGCGAAGTGCCCCCAGTGTGGCAGCAAGAAGCTCTCGCGCGTGGTGTCGCGCAGCGCCTTCCACCTCAAGGGCGGCGGCTGGTACAGCGACCTGTACGGCGGCTCCAAGAAGTCGAGCTCGGACTCCAGTTCCGAGAGCAAGAGCAGCAAGAAGGAGTCGAAGAAGAAGGACTGACCCGCGGTTGGGAGGGAGGGTGTGATGCGCAGTCCCGTGACCTTCGCGTGTGTGCTGGCGCTGAGCGTGTGCGCCGCGCCGAGTGCCTTCGCGCAGCATCTGCAGCTCGAGGAGCCCACGCTTCAGCCGACGCACGACACGCCGCGGCTGCTGAATCAGAGCCTGAACCTGAACCGGCTGCTGCTCGACAGCGAGGTCTCGATCCCGCTCGACCAGGGCGGCGGCGCGGGCGCCACGGCAGATCCGGCCACGCGTCAGGCGATCTGCTTCATCCTCGGCTTCTTCCCGGGCTTCGGGCTGGGGCATCTCGTCGCCGGCCACCGAGACGGCTTCATCCTCTTCCTCATCATCGACACCGTCTTCCTGTGCGCTGCGATCGTGATCTCGGTTTTTGCGCCCTGGCCGTTCTACGGGCTGCTGTGGGTGGCGTGGATCGTGGAGCACGTGTTCCAGGGCTACGACGCCTACGTAGCCTCGGGCGGACAAAAACTCGTCGAGAGATCCGTCGACCGGTTGATCTACGCGGGCCGCAGCGACGACGACGGCCGCATCGCGCCGCAGTTCAACCCGGTCACGCGCTTCATGAGCTACAGCTTCTAGGCGCGAATGCTGATCGGCCACTACGCGCCCGCGCTGGTGCTGCAGCGGGCGCGCCCGTCGGTGAAGCTCTGGCAGCTCTTCGTGGCCACGCAGCTCGTGGACGTCTTCTGGGGACTGTTCATCCTCACCGGCGTGGAACACGCGCGCATCGTGCCGGGCTTCACGCAGTCGAACGACCTCGACCTCTACGACATGCCGTACACACACAGCCTGGTGGCGACAGGCGCCTGGGCGCTCGTGGCGTTCGTAGGTTGGAAGTCGTTTCGCAAAGGCCAAGGCAGCACGCTCGACGCGCTGGTCATCGCCGTCGCCGTGGCCTCGCACTTTGCCGGCGACTACCTCGTGCACGCGCAGGACTTGCCAGTGATGGCCGCACAAGGGCCGAAGTTGGGGCTGGGGCTTTGGCGAGATCGGACGGCCGCGCTCATACTCGAGACGGCGCTCTTCGCCGGCGCGGCGCTGTACTGGTGGCTGCCGCAACGCGACACGATGGGCGCGACGCGCGTCGGCGTGGGCTTGCTGATCCTCACGGCCGTGGCGGCGATCTCGTTTTTCGTGCCCACTCCGCCCTCGCCCGCGGCGATGGCGCTCACGGGGCTGCTCACCTACGCGCTCTGCGCCTGGTGGGCAGCGACGGCGAATCGGGCTACCGCACCGCGCCCGTGAAGTCGGGCCGACGCGCGCCATCGAGGATCGCGTCGCGCAAGTCGGCGCCCTGAAGATCCGCGCCCTCGAGATCCGCGCCCGACAGGTTCGCTCGACGCAGATCCGCCTTCCGCAGATCCGCGTCGCGAAGCTTGGCATCGCGGAGCACGGCGTCTTGCAGGTTCGCACTGGCGAGCGTGGCACGCTTGAGATCCGCGCCGTGAAGATTTGCCCGCGACAAGTCGGCCGCGGTGAGATCCGCCCCCGCGAGCTTGGCGCGGTCGAGATCGGCCATCACCAGCGTGGCGCCACGCAGGATGGACTTCTCGAGCGTCGCGTTCTTCAGGTTGGCGTGGCTGAGATCCGCGCGATCGAAATCCGCGCCCGAAGCCTTCAGGGCCGCGAGCGTGGCCCGCGCCAGCCGCGCGCGACGCAGCGTGGAGCCTGACAGGAACGCCTCGCGCAGGAGCGCGTTCTCGAGGTTGGCCTCGTCGAGGTTGGCGCTCATGGCCTTGGCGCCGTCGAGGTTTGCCTCGGCGAGATCGGCGCGGAAGAGCTGCGCGCGATCGAGCACCGCATTCACGAAGGTGGCCTTGCGAAGGTTCGCTTCCTCGAGCCTCGCGCCCGTGAGTTCGGCCTCGTCGAGCCGCGCACCGGGCGACGCCAACCGCGCCGCAAAGATCGGCGGCACGCTCCCGTGCAGCCAGTACCAGGCCAGCAGGCTCCGCAACGTCAGCGGCGTCCGAGCCGACACGCCGGGCCCATCGCCCAGCGCGCTCCCGAGGAAGAGCGCGGCCTCGCGCACGTGCGCGCGCGGATCGTCGGTGAAGCTGGCGATGCCGTCGGGCAGCCGCTCCTCGTTGAAGCTCCACTCCGCCCAGGCGTGCAGGCGCTGCCGAGGGCCATCGTCCCAGGCGAAGAGCAGCCGACGCAGGAAGTCCGGTGCGCGCTCGCCCACGTCGAAGAGCCGAGCGCCACAGAGCTCCTTCTCCTGCTCGCGCCAGGCGTGGCTGTCGGACTTCGCGATCCGCGACAGCACCTGCGCCCAATGCCTCGCGACGAGATACTCCTCGAAGCTCTTGTGGCCGAAGAGCAGCCGCACGCCGTCGCTGCCGTCGAGCTCGGCTTGCAGCACCAGCAGGAGCGACATCCGCAGCGCGCGAACGGCTTCGGCGCTCTCGGTCACGCCGAGCTCCTCGCGGACGATGCGCTCCACATGGAACCCGGACAGCGACTCGCCTTTCTCCTGCCGCCGCGCGGCCTCCCACGCGGCGCGGCCGAGCAGCCAGAGCATCGCGTCGACCGGGCCCGCGTCGGCGGGAATGAGCCCCTTCGCAAACGCCGCATCCCGCAGCCGCTCCGACGCCGCCGCGATCTGCGGATGGCTCGCCTGATCCAGCTCGTGCTTGCCGCGCGCCACCTGGCGGAAGAAGCGCTCGTAGAGCTCCACGTGCGTCACCGCCCCGCCCTGCGCGGGGTCCCAGGTGAACGCGATCATGAAGAGCAAGATCGGCGTCGTGGCCAGATCGAGCAGCCCGTTGCGCGCGAGGTCCGCGAGCGTGAGCGGCGGCTTGTCGTGGCGCAGCGCGTTCCAGCACTCGAGCCACTGGCCGACCTGGCCGCCGGGCTGCTTGTCGCGGCCCTGGTTGGTGAGCTCGCGCAACCGCACGCGGGGCACGTCCGGGCCATGCGCGGCCACCGGAACCGCCGCGGGCCGGGTGAAGACGATGAAGCGATGCCTGCTGCCCGCGCGCTCCCGCAGCCCGCGCAAGAGCTCCGCCACCTGTCGCTCGCCGAGCGCGACCTCATCCAGCCCGTCGAAGAGGAAGCACGCGCGGACACCCGCGCCCGGCGGCGCCAGCGCGGCGTCGTCGAGCGGCAGCTCCAGCCCGAGCGTGCGCGCGTGACGCTGGAGGGCGCGGCGAATCACGCGCTCCACGTCGACCTCGCCCGGCGCCAGATCCTCCGCGCAGCGAACGAAGATGGGCAGCTCCAGCTCGGGCCCGGGCGCGCTCCCCGCCAGGTACGCGCGCGCGAGCTGCATGGCCCGCATGCGCGCGGTGAGGCTCTTGCCCAGCCCGAAGTCGCCCGTCACCAGGATGAGCGGATGCTTGGCCACGAGCGCGTCGAGCAGCTTGTGCACCGCCTTGGGCCCCAGGCGCTGCTTGCGCGCGCCGCTGGCCAGCTCGGCCGTAGCCTGCGGCTCCACGTAGATGCGCGCGAGCGGCATGTCGGGCAGCGCGTCGTGGTGCAGCGCGTTCGAGAAGACGTGCCGCTCGCCCCACCCCGCCATGTCGGCCACGAGCAGCTCGCGGAGCAGGTGCGCGCGATCGTGCACCAGCTCGAGCTGCCACGCGCGAACCTCGGCGCCACCCGGGCCCGCGAGCGCCTCTGCATACGCGCGCCGAAACGCGCGTTCAAAGGCGACGCGCTCGTCCTTCGCGAGCTCGAGGAGCGGCGGCTCATCCTTCGGCCCCGGTCCTGCGAACGCGCTCCAGAGCGCGCGGTACGCGGGCGTGCCCAGCGGCTCGGCGACATACGCGTCGGCCTGCGCCAGCGCCTCGCTCGCGCGCAGCGGCTGCGGTGGAAGCGGCTCGGCAAGCGTCGACGCAAGCCGCGCGCTTCCATCGGCGAGCAGGTTTCGCTGCGCGCCCGTCGCGAAGAAGTAGTCGCGCCAGCCGACGTCGAGCTTGCCCGGGGTCTGGCGCTCCGAGAGCGCCCAGTGCTCCCGCCACGCCTCGCCGAACGCGGACGCAATCAGCGCCGCTTGGCGCGCAGGCGGCCTCGGCGTGCCGGCCTGGGGCGCGAGCTGCTGGCCCAGCTCTGCGGCGTCCTTGAGCAGGCCGAGCTGGTCCGCGCCCAGAGGCTCGTCCTTGGCCTTCCAGGCCGAGAGCCCCAGCCCCACGAGCCTTCCCAAGAGCTGCGCCAGGTGCGTGACCGACTGCACGTCCATGCGAACAACGCCCTCCCCGAACGAAGCGATCTACCAGGGAAGGCTGTCAGCGTCGGCGGGAAGCGGTACCCGCAGGCGGGCCTACACCGTGAAGCGCGCGTCGGCCATGGCCTCGGTGGCGTTGCCCGCACAGAGGTGCACCACCTGGGACTTGGTGCCCACGTGCTTGAGCACCCGGCCGATGAGCACCTGCTGCGCGGGCGGGAAGCCCGAGAAGTCGTCGTCGACCAGGTACGGCAGCCGCGCGCGCTCGGCGTACTTCTCCATCAGCGCGACCTTGACCGCGAGGTACAGCAGGTCGCGCTCGTTGGCGTCGAGCATGCCGGCGTGCTTCTTCCCGGCCTGGGTCGCCACCTGCGCGCGGCCCTTCACGTCGATCTCCACCGCGCCCAGCCTCCGCTCGGTCAGCGCCGCCAGGTACTGCGAGGCGCGCGGCGCGATGAGCTGCCCCAGGGTCGCGAGGTCCGCGCCGAAGAGGTCGGTGGTCGCGTCGAGGAGCTTGGGCACCGGATCTTCGGCGGGCGGCTGGATCGACGGGCCCTGCCCCGTGGGCGGACGCGCCGCGGCCTCCGCGGAAATCGTCGCGGCGGCCGGTGTGGCTTGCGGGTTCAGCGCCGCGCGGATGGAGGCCTCCACTTCTTCGATCTCCGCTTCCACCGCGTGCGACGGCCGGCTGTAGCCCGACAGCTCGCCGAGCCGCGCCTCGACTTTCTGCTGCTCGAGCTGGACCTCCTGCATCTCGCGCTGGGCCTCGGCCACAGACGGATCGCTCTCGAGGGCCGCGAGCTGCGAAGCGGCGTCCTCCATCTGGCGCTCGAGGAGCTGCCGCTGGGCGAAGGTGTCGATGAGCTGCCCCGGCGACTCGACGCCCAACAGCTTCATGGCCGTCTTGACCGAGAGCACCTCGTTCTCGAAGGCGTCGTTGATCTGCTTCTCGCGGTCGTCGTAGTGGCTCTTGCGGCGGCCCTGGCTCTCGCTGCCCTGGATGTCGCCAATCCAGCGGATGGCCGCCACCGCCGCCATCCCGAACGAGGGGATGTCGAGCAGGCTGAGGTAGCGCCAGGCGTGGCCCAGCACCACGCCCACCAGGAGCGTCACCACGCCGATGCCCATCGACGCCGAGAAGGTCGGGTCCTTGTAGATCGGCGCGACATTGAACGTCTTGCCCAGGAACTGCTCGCGCTCGCGCTCCAGCCGGCGGAGCTGGTCGTCGCGCTGCTTCTCCAGCGTCTCCATGCGCGCAGCGCGCTCGGCGATGTTCTCCGGCAGCCCCATCTTCACCGGCGAGGGAGCGCTTTCGGCGGTGGCGCGCGCGGCGTCGAGCTGCTTCTTGAGCTCGTCGAGCTTGCGCACCTTGCCGCCGAGATCGAACGTGCGCTTCTGCAGGCCGTCGAGCTTGAACTGCAGCTCGTCGATCTCCTGGGTGCCGGCGAGCTCCTGCTTGAGCTGCTCGAGGATGGCCTTCGCGGCATTCACGTCCGTCGCCGGCTGCACCGAGCGCGCGCTCGCCGACATGAGCTGCGCGCTCGAGCTCTGCAGCGCCGGGAACGGCCCGGAGATCTTCGGCACGCCACCGGCCGGCAAGGCTTGCTTGCTCGGCCAGCCCGTGGGGGTAATCGCGAAGGCGCCCTCGTAGGCGCCGCGCGTGGGCAGGCCGCAGGTCGAGCGCAGGTACTGGGCGATCTCCGCGGCGTCCTGGGTGATGGGCACGAACTTGCCGGTGGCGGCGTCCATGCGCGCGAGCGTGCCCGCGCCGCCGAGCTCGCGCACGAGCCGATACGTGGTGCCGTCGCGCCCCTGGAACGTCAGGCCCGCGCGCGCGATGGGCGCACCGGGCGCCACGAGCGCGGAGGTGTCCACACGGCCGTCGGCGTAGAAGAGCGCCTCGAAGAGCTTCCACAGCGAGCCGCCGGGCTGCTGCGGCTGCAAGAGCGTGTAACCCTGCTTGAACGCGAGCCGCACACTGGGTGCGAGTCCCTTCACGCCCTGGATGGCCAACTCGAGGATCACCATGCCGGCGGCGATTGTAGAACGACGCCGGGAATGATCGAGGGGCTAAATCCAATCCCAGAAACACGAAGCCCCCGACCGCACGAAGCGGCGGGGGCCCGTGAGGTGAAGCGAGCAGCCTAGCTCTTGGCCGGCGCGGCCGCAGCAGCGGCATGCGCGGCGTGCTCGGCGGCCTCGGCGGCCTCGGCCTCTTCCTTGTTCAGGATGCGGGCCGCGCGGCCCTGCAGCTCGCGCAAGTAGAAGAGCTTGGCCCGGCGGACCTTGCCCTCCATGAGGATCTCGATCTTCTCCCAGCCGGTGCTGTGGAGGGGGAAGATGCGCTCCACGCCCACGCCGTAGCTCATCTTGCGGACGGTGAAGCTGGCGCGGTTGCCGCCCTCGCTGCGGCGGATGACGACGCCCTCGAAGGGCTGCACGCGCTCCTTGTCACCTTCCTTGATCTTCCAGTGGACGCGAACCGTGTCACCTGGGCCGAACTGGGGCACGTCCTTGCGGAGGTGCTTCTGCTCGATCAACTGAATGCGCTTGTCCTGCATGGCTTACTTTCCTTGCTTGTCGTGTGTCTCGAGCAGCCGACGATCGACGTCGCTCAGCTCCAGGTGGTGAAACAGGTCCGGCCGCCGCTCCCTCGTTGTTGCTAACGACTTCGTCCTTCTCCAGCGCGCGACCTCCGCATGGTTCCCGGAGAGCAGCACATCCGGGACCTTCTGTCCGCGGAACTCCGGCGGGCGCGTGTACTGCGGATACTCGAGAAGCCCTTCCTCGAAGCTCTCCGCCCCTGCCGAGGACTCGTTTCCGAGCACCCCCGGCAACAAACGGGCGACGGCATCTACCACAACCAGGGCAGCAAATTCACCCCCCGTGAGCACGAAATCGCCGATCGAGAGCTCGCCGTCCAGAAAAGGCATCACCCGCTCGTCCACGCCCTCGTACCGGCCGCAGACCAGGATGAGCCGCGGCGACAGAGCCAGCTGGCGGGCCATCGCCTGGTTGAAGCGCGGCCCGCGGGGCGACATGAGCAGGACCTTGGCGCCAGGCACCCGCTCGCGCGCCGCCTCGATGGCCCCGACCAGGGGCTCGGGCTTCATCACCATGCCCGCGCCGCCGCCGTAGGGCGCGTCGTCGCACTTGCTGTGCTTGTCGGTGGCGTGGTCGCGGATGTCGGCCACGCCGATCGAGATGTGCCCGCGCTCCCAGGCCTTGCCCAGGATGCTCTCGCGCAACGGCAGCTCCACCATGCGCGGGAAGAGCGTGAGCAGCTCGAAGTGCGGCTTCTCCGCGCTCATTCCGTGTACTCCGGCGGGCGAATCACGACCTGCCCTTCGGCTTGCTTCACGGCGACGACGAAGTGCTCCGCGAACGGAACCAGCAGCTCCAGTGCGCCTTCACCGATGACGATGACCGGCACCGGCCCGGTCTCCCAGAAGCCCTGGACGCGCCCCAGCGGCTTGCCGGACTCGTCCACGGCCATCAGGCCGATCAGGTCCGCCTGGTAGAACTCGCCCGCCTCGGGCGCGGGCAGATCCGCTCGGCGAATCTCGACGTCCTTGCCCTTGAGCAGCTCCGCCGCGTTCCGGTCGTTCACGCCCTCGACGCGCAGGAGCACTTCCACGTTGGCCGCGCGCGCGGAGACGATCTTGCGGGTCGCCGTCTCGCCCACGAGCCGGAGCGACTTCACCTCGAGCAACGAGCTCGAAGCCGGATCGTCGCAGCGGACGCCGAGCTCGCCCTTGAGGCCGTGCGCGCGCACCACGCGGCCGACGACGATCCAGCGGTCGCCTTGAGCGTCCGACGTCATGACTTCACTTGGCCTGAGCTACGCCTGCGGCGGCTCGCCCTCGCCCGACTGGGGACGACCGCCGCGCCGACCGTGGGCGACCTCGACGAGCACGCGCTTACCCTGCGCGCGCGCCGCGGCCTGCACCACGGTGCGGATGGCGTGGATGGTCTTGCCTTCGCGGCCGATCACCTTGCCAACCTCGGCCGCGTCGACCTTGAACTCGTAGGTGACGGCGCGGTCGGAGGGCTTCTCCACGACCTCGACGGCGTCCTTGTTGGACACCAGCGCCTTCGCGAGGAAAAGGACCAGCTCCTTCATCGCTCACCTCAGAGACTGCTGCGGAACCGACCCTTACGCCTTGGCGGCGGGCGGGTTGGCCTTCTGGTGCCGCTTGATGAGCTCGCCCACGGTCTCGGTGGGCTGAGCGCCGGCCTTGATCCAGTAGGCCAGGCGGTCAGCGTCGACCTTGAAGGGGTTCTGCTTGTCGTGCGGGTAGAACGAGCCGATGGCCTCGATGAACTTCCCGTCGCGCGGCTTGCGCGAGTCGGCGGCGACCACGTGGTAGTACGGGTTCTTCTTGGCCCCGGCGCGAGCCAGGCGGAGCTTCACGGACATTGCGGTGCGCCTCTCAAAAGGTGTTCTCGGCCCACAGGGACCGACGCGAAAACGCCGCTAGATACGCGGGCGCCAAGGTCCGCGTCAAGTCCATCCGCTCGCTTTCACGGGCTCGGCGCCTCGGGCGCCCGGCTGGCGCGGATGCTGGTGGCGATGATCGTGGTCGCGTAGAGCATCCCGGAGCGGTTGTCGTAGTTCACCCGCACCGTGTCGCCGGGCTGCAGCTCGCTCGGCCGGATCGACTCGCCGTCGCGCAAGATGGCGCTCTTCTGGTCCACGTAGAACGAGTCCTGCGCACCGCCCTGGGCGTGCACGTCGACCTTGGTGCCGTTGGCTGAGACGATGGTCCCCTGCAGCGCGCGCATGCCCGACTGGTCAACCATCGCGTTCGGCGGCTTCTCGGTCGCCTGCGTCTGGAACGGCGAGGACACGGCCGGGCCGTTCTCGGGCCGGTGAACGGGCGGCCCCGGGCTGGGCGCCAGGTCGTGGCCGGGATCGGGAGGCGCCGGGCTCGTGGCCGCGCAGGCCGAGGTGAGCGCAGCGCCGCTGGCCAGGAGCGCACCGGCCAGCAGGGCGCGGAGTGGCTTGGACATCGCAGCCGTCCTTCCGGAAGTACGGCCTCAAACTATTCACGGCCGCGGGCACTCAGGCCGCTCACGGCTGGACGCCTGGGGCCCGAGCCGAAGGGCGCGCGCCATGCGACTGCCCTAGGTTGGGGCATGCCCTCGGCAGAACCGGCCTCGCTTACCCACGCCGCCCTCGACGCGACCGGCGAGCCGCTCGCCTTGGGCCAGCCCGGCGGCGCCACCCTGCACCTCACGCCCGCGGCCTGCGAGGTGTTTGGGCTCTCGGACGGAAGCTGGCCGGATCTCGACGAGCTCGATCGGCGGGCGCACCTCGCCGGGCTTGGCCGCGAACGCACCGAGCTCCCGGGCGGCTTCGTGCTCGCCCGCTACATCCAGAATGGCGAGCGCGCGAAGGTGCTCCACGTGGCGCTCCACGACCTGCGATCGCCCCTGGCCAACGTGCGCACCTACCTGGGCCTGCTCGCCGCGGGGAAGCTGGCGCCCGAGCGCCAGGCCAGCGCGTTCCAGGTCATGATTCGCAACGCCGACAAGGCCCTGAGCCGGATCACCGAGTTCCTCGAGAGCGAGCTCGTCGAGCTCGAGCCGGTGGGGCTGCACCTCGAGCACCTGGATTTGACGGCGCTGGTCGCGCAGGTCGTCGAGAAGCTCCGGCCCGAGCTCGCGGAGCGCGGCGTGCGGCTCACGCTGTCGACGCCAGGGCCAGCCATGCTCCACGGCGATCCCGACCGACTGCGGCGTGCGGTGGAGGCCGTGCTCGCCCGCGCGGGCGCGCGATCACCGTCCGCGAGCGCGGTGGACGTCCAGCTCGCGGCTCTGCCCCACAAGTTGATGCTTCGCGTGAGCGACGCGGGCGGCCCCCTCGCCCCGCCCGACGCCGAGCTCCGTCGCGACGCCCGCATCACCCTCGACAAGCGCCTCTCGCCCGCCACCGAGCTCGCCAACGCGCGCGCCACCTTCGAGGCCCTCGGCGGCCGCTTCTCGCTGGACGCAACCCGCACGGGGGCCACCTGGACCCTGGAGCTGCCCCTTCGCTGAGGCCGCGCGGGGTGTGGAGCTTTGGGGCAGCGGGACACGCCGCTGTTTCGAATCTCCCCAGAGCCGTGCCCGCGTCCCGACACAAGGGTGCGAAATTCTTGGATAGGTTTTGGGCATGGCGCGTGCTACCAGGGCAACTCACTGGGAATCATCCCAGCACATCTGGAGTCTTGATCCATGAAGAAGATCCTCTCCGCTCTCGCCATCGCCTCGACCCTCGCCTTCTCGGGCGCCGCCTTCGCTGACGACGCTGCCGCCGCCGCCCCCGCGGGCGACGCCGCCAAGCCGGCCGACAAGGCCGCCGACGCCGCCCCCGCTGGCGACGCCGCCAAGGCCGACGACAAGAAGGCCGACGACAAGGGCAAGGGCAAGGGCAAGGGCAAGGGCAAGGGCAAGGGCAAGAAGGCCGACAAGGCCGAGAAGACCGAGGCGAAGTAAGCCTCTGCGCTAGCGCGCACGCAAACCCCCGACTGGCGCAAGCCGGCCGGGGGTTTTGCTTTTCGGAGCGACCAGGCGAGCCCGGTTGACGTCGGCCGGGGCCCCGGGTTTGTCTCCAACAGGGTGCGCTGTTATAAGCTCGCTCATGTAAGCGGCGGCCTTACCTCCGGGCCGCCTCCGAGGTGAACCGTGCATTTGGGCGCAATGGAAATCGTGCTGATCCTGGGCCTGGCCCTGCTGTTCTTCGGCCCGACCCGCCTGCCCGCCCTGGGCCAGTCGCTCGGCTCGGCCGTCCGCAGCTTCAAGCGCGGCATCAACGGCCAGGAGGACGACACCACCAAGCAGCTCCCGCAGGCGTCCGCGTCGTCGCAGCAGAACCCGCCGCCGCAGGCCTGACAGGGCGGCGGCTGACGGCGCGCCGTGTCCCTACGACTCAAGCTCATCGCGCTCTTTGCCGCCGTGCTCGCCCTCACCATGGGCGTGGCAGCCTGGCTCGGTGGCCGCATCGCCGCGAGCACCGTCCAGGACGAGATCCGCGACCGAACCATCGAGACCGGCCACGCGCTGGCCGCTGAGCTCGCGCGCGCCGCGAGCTACGACCCCAAAGCCACCACCGACCGTCTCGCCGAGCTGATCCGCTCCAACCCGGGTCTGCGCGCGGCCGAGCTCGCCGTGGAGCGACCCGGCCCCGACCAGATCATGCGGGTGGAGATGACCCCGCACGGCGTCGAGACCCAGGTCCGCGACGACCCCGCCGAGGTGCCTGCGCACACCGAGACCACGCTCGTCGAAGGCCCCCAGGGTCGCTACTGGAGCGTGAGCCTGCCCGCGCGCGTGGGCCGGTCGCGCGCGCGCGTGACGCTGGAGAGCTCGCTCGCCGAGGCCGACAGCGTCGTCGAGAAGGAGCGCGGCGTCTTCGTGGAGGTCACGGCGTTCGCGTGCGTGTTCCTCATCCTCGTGGCGAACTTGCTGCTGATTCGGCTCATCGGCCGGCCCATCGAGGCGCTGTCCACGGCCATGAGCGAAGTCGAGCGCGGCAACCTCGACGCCAGCGTGGCCGAGCGCGGCCAGGACGAGCTCGCTCGCCTCGCCCGCGGCTTCAACGAGATGCTGACGCGCATCCGCGGCTTCAACCAGGAGCTGACGACGCGCATCGACGCCGCCGTCGCCGATGTGGCCCGCAAGAACCACGCGCTGGAAGAGCTCAATGACCTGCTCGTCGCCGCCCGCCGCGACCTGACCGCCAAGGAGCGCCTGGCCGCGCTGGGCCAGCTCTCGGGCACGCTGGCGCACGAGCTGGGCAACCCGCTCAACGTCATCAGCGGCAACCTGCAGCTGCTCGCGCGCTCGAGGGAGCTGCCCGAGGCCACGCGCGAGGAAGTCCAGCAACTGCAGGACGAGGTCGCGCGGATGACGGGCATCATCCGCCGGTTCCTCGACTCGACCCGCGGCCTCAAGCCCGACCCCGAGCGCGTCGAAGTCAAGGCGCTGCTCGCCGAGTCGCTCGACCTCTCGCTCTCCGCCGACGCGCGCACCCGCATCCAGGTGCAGACCGAGCTCGAGCCGGGCCTGGAGAGCGCCGTCATCGACCCGGGCCTGGTGCGCCACGTGCTCACCAACTTCATCTCCAACGCCGTGGACGCCATGGCCGAGCACGGCAGCCTCACCGTTGGCGCGCGGCGCGACTCGGGCGACCTGGTGCTCTGGGTGCGCGACACCGGCTCGGGCATCACCGCGCCCGACCGCAAGCACATCTTCGAGCCGTTCTTCACCACCAAGCCCAAGGGCAAGGGCACCGGCCTGGGCTTGGCCATCTGTCGCGAGATCGCCCTGGCGCTGAAGGGCCGCATCGACGTGGAGAGCACGCCCAACGCCGGCTCCACCTTCGCGCTTCGGATTCCGATTCCCGCGGAGACAGAGGCCAGCGGGCCGGTGGCGTCGCCCCAAGTTTCCGCCTGAGACTCAGGCGGAAAAGTGGTGGCTCGGGGCGGACTCGAACCGCCTACCTAGGGATTATGAGACCCTCGCTCTAGCCAGATGAGCTACCGAGCCACACTCGACGAACGCCGAGCGCGCGCTATCTAGCAACCTTGCCGTGGTCTGTCCACGGCTCCCGTGCACCGCGCGCGCAGGTGGCGCATCCAAGTGGCGGAGGCTTGATGTCCGTGCCGCAGGAGCGCATCCGGAGGCTCAACGACGCGCCGGTGCGGCCCGAGCGCACCCAGGTGCTGTACTGGATGGTCGCGGCGCGGCGCACGGGCTGGAGCTTCGCGCTCGACCGCGCGGTCGAGCTGGCGCACGAGCTGGGAAAGCCCCTGCTGGTGCTCGAGGCGCTGCGCGTGGGCTATCCGAACGCGAGCGACCGGCTGCACCGCTTCATCCTCCAGGGCATGGGCGAGAACGCGCGCGCGCTCGACCGGGCGGGCGTGCGGCACCTGGCGTACGTCGAGCCGAAGCCGGGCGACGGGGGCGGGCTCCTTTCGGCGCTCGCTGAGCATTCGTGCGCCGTGGTCACCGACGATTTTCCGACCTTCTTCATTCCGCACATGCTGCGCGCGGCAGCGGAGAAGCTCGACGTGCAGCTCGAAGCCGTGGACTCGAACGGCCTCTACCCGATGCGCGCGACGCCGCGCGTGTTCCCGACGGCGTTCGCGTTTCGCCGACACCTCCAGCGCGACCTGCCGCTGCACTTCGAGTTCCCGAGCGCGAATCCGCTCGCTCGACGGAAGCTGCCGCGCCATCCGGGCCTGCCGAAGAAGCTGCTGCAGCGCTGGCCGCAAGCCGACGCGAAGCTGCTCGCGGGCGACACCTCCGCGATCGCGAAGCTGCCCATCGATCACCGCGTGCCGCCGGTGTCGCTCGATGGCGGCACGGGCCCAGCGAGAAAGCGCCTGCGCGCGTTCCTTCGCGATGGGCTCGAGGCCTACGGAGAGGGCCGCAACCACCCGGACGACGACGCCTCGAGCGGGCTCTCGCCGTGGCTGCACTTCGGGCACCTCTCGCCGCACGAGATCTTCGATGCGCTCGCGCGCGAGACGAATTGGAGGCTCGGCAAGCTCGGGCGCGTCACGGGCAAGCGCGAGGGCTTCTGGAACCTGAGCCCCACCGCAGACGCGTTCCTCGACGAGCTCATCACCTGGCGCGAGCTCGGGCTCAACTTCGCGTCGCATCGCGACGATTACGCCGACTTCGACGCCCTGCCCGTCTGGGCCTTGAAGACCCTGGAGAAGCACCAGCGCGACAAGCGCGAGGCCATCTACGACCTGGCCACCCTCGAGGCCGCCGAGACGAGCGATGAAGTCTGGAACGCTGCGCAGCGGCAGCTCGTGCGCGAGGGCCGGATTCACAATTACCTGCGCATGCTCTGGGGAAAGCGCGTGCTCGGCTGGACGCGAACGCCGCGCGAGGCCGCGCAGATCCTCATCGCCCTCAACGATCGCTGGGCGCTCGACGGCCGCGACGCGAACTCGTACAGCGGCATCTTCTGGGTCTTCGGCCGCTACGACCGCCCCTGGGGTCCGGAGCGGCCCGTCTTCGGCACCGTGCGCTACATGAGCTCGGCGAACACCGTGCGCAAGCTGCGGATGAAGCAGTACCTGGCGCGCTACTCGAACAGCGCGCCCTGACCGCCGCTGGGCATGGCCTTCTTGAAGTACTCGTACGCGTGCCGCGTGGCCACACGACCGCGCGGCGTGCGCTGCAGGAAGCCCTCCTGCATCAAATAAGGCTCGTAGACGTCCTCGATGGTGTCGCGCTCTTCGCCGACGCTGGCTGCAATCGTCTCCACACCCACCGGCCCACCGCCGAACTTCTCGATCACGGTGAGCAGAATCTTGCGATCCATGGGATCGAGCCCGCGCGCGTCGATTCCGAGGCGCACCAACGCCGGATCCGCGAGCTCGCGCGTGACCACGCCGTCGCCCTCGACCTCGGCGAAGTCGCGCAGGCGGCGCAGCAAGCGATTGGCGATGCGCGGCGTCCCGCGGGCGCGACGCGCGATCTCCTGGGCGCCGCTCGGGTCAACGTGGACGCCGAGGATCTTCGAGCTGCGCGTGACGATCTGCGCGAGATCCTCTTTCGTGTAGTACTCGAGCCGCTCCTGAATCGGAAAGCGCTCTCGCAACGGGCTGGTCAACAAGCCGGTGCGGGTGGTGGCGCCAATGAGCGTGAAGCGCGGCAGCTCGATCTTCATCGCGCGCGCGGCGGGCCCGGAGTCGATGAGCACGTCGAGCCGGAAGTCCTCCATCGCGGGGTAGAGGTACTCCTCGACGGCCGCGTTCAGGCGGTGGATCTCGTCGATGAAGAGGACATCGCCCTTCTCCATGTTGGTGAGCACGCCGGCGAGGTCGCCCTTCTTCTCGATGGCCGGGCCGCTGGTCACGTGCAGGGCCACGCCCATCTCGCGCGCGATGATGTGCGCGAGCGAGGTCTTGCCGAGTCCAGGCGGTCCGCTGAACAAGCAGTGATCGAGCGGCTCGCCGCGCTTCTTGGCCGCGCGCACGTAGATCTTCAACTTCTCCTTGGCGGCGTTCTGGCCCACGTACTCGTCGAAGCCGCGCGGCCGAAGCGAGGCCTCGACCTTGTCCTCGCCGGGCTTGAGCGTGCGCTCGAGATCGTTGTCGCGATCGCTCATGCGCGCGCCGCCTTGAGGGCTTCTTTGACGAGCGATTCCAGCGCCGCGCCCTCGCCGAGCTTCTCATTGGCCTGCTGCGCCAGCCGCTCGGCCTGCGCCGGCTTGTAGCCGAGGTTGAGCAGCGCGCTCAGCAGCTCGCTACCCGTGTCGCCGGGCCGGACGACGTTCGGGGTGGCGTTCCTGGAGCCCTTGACCACGCCCAGCAGCTCGACCTTGTCCTTGAGCTCGACCACCAGGCGCTCGGCGGTCTTCTTCCCCACCCCGTGGATGCTCTTGAGCCGGTTTACGTTCGCAGTTCGAATGGCCTCGGCGAGATCGCCCGGCTCGATACCGCTCAGCACGCCGATGGCCGTCTTCGGGCCCACGTGCGACACGCTGGTGAGCAGCTTGAAGAGCTCTTCCTCTTCTGAGTCGAGGAAGCCGAAGAGATCGAACGCGTCTTCCCGCACGACGGTCTGGATGCGCAGCTTCACGCGCTCGCCCTCGCGGGGCGCGCGGGTGAGCGCGATCAGGCTCATGTTCACGCGGTAGCCGACGCCGTTCACGTCGACCACGAGCGTGTCCTCGGTCTTCTCCTCCACCGTCCCCGAGAGCCGCGCGATCATGCCTGGGGCGCCTCCACCAGCATCGGCTTCTCGGCGTTGAAGAGGATCACCAGCGGGCCCTGCTCGCGCGCCAGCTCCTGCAAGAGGGGCATCGCCAGGTCGCCGCGGGTGCCGCCGAGCACGGCGTCGCCGGCGTCGTCGAGCGCGAACATGAGCGTCGAGATGCAGAGGTCGCCCTGGTACAGGTCGCACCAGAACTTCTTCTGCGTCGGATGATCGGGCTCGCCCAGCCGCCAGCCGCGCATGCGCCCGAGCGCGGTCTTCACGTGCGCGAGCGGCGGGTGCTTGGAGCGGAAACCCTCCGGCAGCGCGAGCCCCATCTCGGCGAGGTACTTGAGCACCTCCGGCCGGCCGTCGATGGCGAGCAGGATGTTCATCACGCTCATCGGCGGCCTCCGATCACGGCGCTCGCGAGCCGCGCGGTGAAGCGGTGGCGGTTCAAGTGACACACGGCGAGCGCGAGCGCGTCGGCGGCGTCGAACTTATCGATGCGCTCGACGCCCAGAAATCCGCGGACCATCTTCACCACCTGCTCCTTCTCGGCGTTTCCGGGCGCCCCGATGGCCTTCTTCACCTCGGCGGGCGCGTACTCGAAGACTTCCAAACCAGCGCGGGCGGCGCACAGCAAAGCGACGCCGCGCGCGTGACCGAGCACCAGCGCGCTGCGGGCGTTCTTGTGGCTGAACAGGCCTTCGATCGCGACCGCGTCGGGGCGGGCCGCGTCGATGACGGCGGTGATGCCCTGGAAGATGAGGTGCAGGCGGCGCTCGAGGCTGAGCTTGTCGCCGGGCGAGACGGTGCCGTGGTCGAGGGCGCGCAGGCTGTTGCCCTGCTGCTCCACCACGCCGTACCCGAGCACGCGGGTTCCGGGATCGATGCCGAGGACGCGCACGGATGGGACTGTACGGATGTTCCGCGGATCGGTCAAAGCGCGTTTGCTCAGGGGAAGGTGCCGGAGATCACCGCGGGGTAGTCCTCGTGGACCACCGTCCCGCCGCCGTCGCCGGGCGAGTCGAGCGTCCGGTCGATGTGCACGTTGACCGTGAAGTCCACGGGTGGCGGACAGAGCCCGTGGCCGCCGTCGAGCGGAGGCGAGCCGCCGTCCGGGAACGGTTCGAGGCAGTTCGGATCGCAGCTCGGGCTCGGATAGACGTTCACCGTCGCCGCGGGCAGGCCGTTGGAGTCGAGTTGGAGGTTGAAGCCGCCCTGCAGCGAGACCGCGGAACCCAAACAACCGCCGTCACCGCAGTCGATGCTCAGCGAATCGGCGGCTGAATCGGCAGTCGGCACGTTCCCATTGCGATCGGCGTACTCGAACTGGAACGACGCAGCCCCGCAATGGGTCGACGGCACGGTGAGCGAACCGGGAATTGCCTGGTGAAAGACCGAAGCCGTGGTCCAGGTGATGACCGTCGACCGCCAGATGGGGATCTGCGCATCCCACTTGCCGTTGGGCGGAGTCCAGGCGCCGTTCTGGTCATAGTCGAAGAAGGGCTCGCCACCCGGAATAGCCGGATCGACCCCGGGACCGTCGTACATTCCGTTGCCGTTTTCGTCGAGGAACGGCTCGCCCAGGTCGCAGCTCGCCAGATCCTCTTCGCCCGGATCAAAGTGCCCGTTGCGGTTGACGTCGTTGTAGCACTCCTCACCTATCGTGAAGGCCACAAGTGCCGCTTGGCCGTCGCGCGGGTTCACCGTGCGTGACACCGGTGTCGGCGATGCGATGCCATTGCTGTCCTGGTGGCAGGCGTCGATGAAGGCATTCGGGTCGGTCGACGGAACATAGAGCTGGTACTCGCCTGCGTTCGGACTGACATCGACCGGCAGGGGGCACTGAGACAGAAATGAGACCGTTACCGCGCCGCCGTGCAGCGGGTCTGGGCTCAGAACGGCGCTGACCGGGACGATTCCCGCCTCAGAGAAGAATTGGACGGAGGTGACTGGCACGAAGTCGCCGTTCGCGTCGGCCCCATAGACCGTGCAAGTCAGCTGCAATCCGAACTGCTGGAACCCGCCGATGCTGAATGCGTCGCAGGTGAGGTCAAGGTTCCTGAAATCCACCGCGGGGCCGCTGGTCCCCGAGCTGGCCCCTGTCGTGCCGCCCGTCGATCCGGTTCCGGTGGTGCCTGAACCCGCTGTTCCCGGTCCGGAGCTCGTCGACGCAGTGCCGCTCATGCTGGAAACGCCGCCCGTCGAGCCCTGGGTGCCGCCAGAGCCACTTCCCGAGGTCGCGTTCGTCGTCACGCCGCTCGAAGATGTGGTTCCGGAGCTGCTTCCCGACGTCTCGGACGAGCTGGTGAGACAGCCCGCCTGAAGAACGAGCATCGCCAGAACTGAAAACCCTCGCCGCCAATCCATCTCGGACCTCTTCCGGCGTTTCTTCGCACCGGAAACTCCGGCCGACGGCCTCAGCATGCCCGTCGGTCGGGTTTTCGTCCCCGGAAACCCGGGTTCACGCCTTCGCCGGGGTCACCGGAGTGGGATTCGCGACACCCGAAACCACGCCCGCAGCACCCGCCGACGTCGAACCGGAGGTTTTCGAGCCCGCAGAACCCCCGTTGGCTGCCCCGCCGCCCTTCCCCTTGGCCTTTCCGCCCGACTTGGGCGGCCGTCCGCCCTTGTTCACGGTCGCGGGATCGTGCGTGGTGAGCACCACCCGCACCGGGGGACGCTGCGTGGGCCGATTGGCATGGATCACGTCGTACGTGATCCCCTGGTTGCGCAGCAGGATGCCCAGGATGTCGTAGCCCTCGTCGAGGATCGCCCACATCTCGGTGAGCACCTTCGAGATCTCCGGATCCAACCCGGCGTGCCCGCCCTTCGCCACCCGGTCCTGGCCGGTCTTGAAGGTTTCGATCTCCCGCTTGAGGCGCTTGGCCGTGGCGAGCACCGCGTCATCCTCGCTCTCGAGGCCGAGCTCGAGCAGCGCCTGGGCCACGGCGAGCGTGCCGGTGTGTTCCTTGTGGAGCTGGGCGAGGCTCTTCGGGTCCACCTCGGCCACGAGGAGCGCCTCCAGGGCCGTGCTCGTCTTCTTCACCGTCTTCTGCATGCTCGTGAGGTCCACGGGCGCCGCGGGATGGCGGACCTGGTTCACCTCGGCGCTCTCCTGGTCGCGAATCAGCCCTGAGACGTGCTTCTTGTGGAGCTCGATGCCGCGGTTCAGCCGCTTGATGGCGTACTTGGCCAGCTCCAGGTCGATGAAGGCCTCGATGGCGCCCTCGACCTCCACGAAGTTGCTCAACGGCGGCGCGTTCAGCAGCACCGTCTGCCCGATCTGCACCACGTTCTTCGGCTTGTTCGTCATGGACACACCCCCGGTTGAAGGAGGTGGATGCTAGTCGAGGGAGCTCCTCACTCGTCCACAAGCCCGCCAATCAATTGTTCGTCAGATAACCCGTAAATCGGCTTCAACCCGGGCGTCCACCCCGATGGGGCACCTCGAGAACGCGCCGGATGGTCAAGCGAGCAGTCCGAGCTGGACCGCTTCGCCCTCCGACGCGCCCTTTCGGCCGGCTCGAGGCCCTCACCAAGCTGCCCAAGGTCTATTGCTTGGTGAAATTCTGGATCCGATTCGGATGATTCGGATCAATCCAGCTCACGGTGGTCGACGTGGCGGTGTACTGGATGGTGAGCGTCGCGTTCGTCCCGCACGCATTGGCGTCGATGGTGAACGCCGGGCTGGTTACGGTCAGCGCGCCGGCCACCGCCTGCATGTTGGTGCCGTCGGTCGCGGCCATGCGCCAGGTGCCGTGGGCCTGGTCGAAGACCACCACGCGCTGGGTCGAGTTCTCGATGCTCTGGCCGTTGTAGTCGTCCTCGCTGGTCTCGAAGTAGGTGCCATCGGTGATGGGGCCGCCGGTGGCCGCCGGCGGATTGCCCGTCGGCGAGTTGCGCACGATGGTCGGCGCGCCCGCGAGGCTGGGTGCCGAGCAGTCGATGCCGCCGGTGGAGCCCGAGCTGCCGGTGGAGCCGGTGGAGCTGCCCGAAGAACCCGTCGAAGAGCCGCTGGAAGCGCTCCCGGTGCTGCTCGTGGTCGTCGTCGAAGTCCCGCTGCTCCCGCTGGAGCTCGAGGAGGAGCTCGATCCGCTGCAACCCGCCGCGAAGACAGCCACCGCTCCCACGATGATCACGTTCTTCAAGCAATCCTCCGTCCCAGGAGTTGAGACCATAGCAAGATTCCCGCTGCGCCGAACAGGGAAACTGAAGGATTCCATCTCAACTGTCGTGCGGCAGGGTTTCTGGCGGGCATCTGCGCCACCCGGCCGGGGCCGATGCGCACGGATGTCCCGCGGATCGGTCAAAGCGCGCTTGCGATTTCCCAGACCACCGCCTCCTTCAAGATCGTCCCGCTGAGATCGCCGTCGGCCGCGGCCATGAAGCTCGCCACGCGCTCCAGCCCGCGCGAATCCAGCCAGCCGCGGTTCGGATCGCCAAGCAGCACCTCGACCCCGCGCGCGGCTTCGCTCCGCAACCAGGTCATCACGCTGGTCGCGAGCTCCTGGCCGTAGAGCACGTCGCCGGCGAGGATGAAGTCCCAGTCGCCGCGCTGGCCGATGAGGTCGTCGGTCGTGGTCGCGAGCGCGAGGTGGTGACGCTCGGCGTTCAGCCGCGCCGCCTCCGCCGCGAACGGATCGATGTCGGCCGCGAGCACGGACGTCGCGCCGGCCTGCAGTGCCGCGAGCCCTTCGATCGCGCAGCCCGAACCAAAATCGAGCACGCGCTTTCCGCGCACGCGCGCAGGTTCATCGAGCACGAGCCGGGCGAGCGCCTGACCACCCGGCCAGGCGAAGCCCCAATAGGGCAAGGGCAGCCCAAGCTGGGCCGCATCCGCCTCGGTCGCGAGCCAGAGCGGACACGACTCGGTGATGAGGTGCAGCGGCAGCTCCGGCACGAGCGGCGCCGCGGCCACCACGGTGTTCGCCAAGACCAGCGCTCGGGGATCGAGGGCCATTTGCGCCGCACTCTACGCGTGACGCAGGCGCTGCGTGCGGCACCCCATCGACGCATCCCGTGCGCCGCTCCACGGGCTGACGCAACAGAGGCGCTCGACCTGCCGCGCCCTTGAGAATGCTGGGGGTTGCGCATGTTTGGCCGCATTGATCTTGCGGCCCATCGCAAGAAGGTTTCATGCGTTTGGACGGCTCGACGCACCCTGGTTCGCCCATTGCACATGAGCGTCTTCGAACGTCAGCTCGCACCGAGGTAAACCATGAACCCCAACGCGTCTCGCACCCGCAGCTTCCACAAGCTGGCCATCCAGCTCGCCGCCTTCGCCGCACTCCTCTCCGCGGCGCCCCGCGCGAACGCCGAAGGCGACGCCGCCGCCGGCAAGGCGGTCTACGTCCAGACCTGCCTGATGTGCCACGGCCCCAGCGGCAAGGGCGACGGGCCCGCAGCCACCGCCCTCAACCCCAAGCCGATGAACTTCAACGACGCCACCAAGATGGCCAAGGTCACCACCGAGATGCGCGTGAAGGCCGTGACCCAGGGCGGCGCGGCGGTGGGCGCCTCGCCGATGATGCCGCCGTTCGGTTCGGCGCTCAGCCCCAAGCAGATCCAGGACGTGGTCGCGTACATCGGCAAGGAGTTCGCGCCGGTCACCACCGCGGCCAAGTAGCGCCTCACCTCACCCTCACCTCTTCGACTGGCGCCCGTCGCGGCGCTCTGGAGACCGTCATGTCTGTCGCTCGTACCTCGCTGGGACTCCTCACGGTGGCTTCATGGCTCGCGCTCGCGCCGCGCGCCGAGGCGGTGCCGAGCTTCGCCCGGCAAACCGGCTTCTCGTGCGCGCAGTGCCACACCCAGTTCCCCGAGCTGACGGCGTTCGGGCGCGCCTTCAAGGCCTCGGGCTACACGATGACGATGGCCAAGACCGTGAGCGACAAGCGGGATGAGCGCACGGTGCTCGAGTTCCTGGAGGCCGCGCCGGTTTCGGCGATGGTGCAGGCCTCGACGACGACCATCGCCCAGCAGGAGCCGGGTGCCGCCGGGCCGACCTACAAGACCGACGCGGTCCTGCCGCAGCAGCTGAGCGTTTTCTACGCGGGAAAGCTCGCGCCTGAGGTGGGCGCTTTCATCCAGCTCACCTACGACGGCGTCGAAGACCACTTCGGCATGGACAACACCGACATCCGCTGGGCCCACACCACGACGGTGGGCGACAAGGGCCTCGTCTATGGCCTCTCGCTGAACAACAACCCCACCGTCACCGACCTGTACCACGGCGTCCCGGCGTGGAGTTGGCCGTTCGCCGCCTCGGGCGTCGCGCCCACGCCGACCGCGGCCCCGCTCATCGCCGGCGGGCTGGCGCAGAGCGTGGCGGGCCTCAACGGCTACGCGCAGTGGAACGGGATGGTCTACCTCGAGGGCGGCGTGTACCGCTCGGCGCCGCTCGGCGTGGCGCGGCCGCTGGGCATCGACACGAGCGCGACCGGCGTCATCTCGGGCGTGGCCCCGTACTGGCGGCTCGCGGTGGAGAAGGACTTCGACCAGAGCTCGATCGAGGTGGGCACCTACGGCCTCGAGGCCCGGCTCTTCCCTGGCGGTGAGCTGCCCCTCGCCGGGCCCACCGATGGCTACGTCGACATCGCCTTCGACGCGCAGTACCAGTACGTCGGCCCTGACCACATCTTCACGGCCAACGCGTACTTCATCCACGAGTCGCAGAACCTGCTCGCGACGGCCGCCACCGGCGGCTCCGAGAACGTGAACGACTCGCTCAACGCGCTCAACGTCTCGGCGGGCTACATCTACCACCGGCTCATTGGCGTCCGGGCGGGCTACCAGTCGGTGCTGGGCACCAACGACGTGGGCCTCTACGCGCCCGCGCCCGTGAGCGGCAGCAACAACGGCGCGCCCAACAGCACCGACTTCATCGGCGAGCTCGACTTCACGCCCTGGCTGAACACGAAGTTCAGCCTCCAGTACACGACCTACTTCTCCTTCAACGGCGCGAGCACGAACTACGACGGCTCCGGCCGCGACGCCTCCGCCAACAACACGCTCTACGCGCTGGCCTGGATCGCCTTCTAGCCAGGAACCAGGAACCAGGAACCAGGAACTCGATCATCAGAAACAACTCGGCCCGGGTCTCGAGGCATCACCGCCTCGAAGTCCGGGCCGTCCCGCTTTTCTACTCCCCGACCGCCCTCGTGCCCTGCTGAGCGAGCCGCGATGCCGGCGGCCGGGTGGTCGACGTGCCGCCATCGCTCCCGCGAAGGTCGACCTGTCGTTGCCGCGCCGGAATCCCGTCCGGTGCGAGCGAGAGAATGGTCACCCGCGCGTGTGACGGGAGCGTGGCGTGCGCAGGCCGGTTGCGTGAACTCTTCGGGCATTCGATGCTCGCGGGCATGCGAACCCTCGTCCTCCTGGCGCTGGCGCTCACGGGCTGCGCGACCATGGGTAGCAGCAACCGCTCGAACCTGGTCGGCCCGCCCAAGGTCGATCGGTGCGCGATGCAGCCGGCGAACGCGAAGAAGTCGTGCGCGGAGGCCATGGACGTGGCGCTGCGGCAGGTGAAGAAGCTGATGGTCGACGACCAGGTCTGCATCGACGGTGAGCACGAGCTCGCCGACGACTCGCGCGCGTGTCAGGTGCGCGCGTTCGTGGAGGGCGCGGCGCCGAACGCGGTGCAGCTCGAGATCCGCAGCGCGCCGCCGGACTCCAAGTACGTCATCGACTCGAGCTGGTGGTACGACGAGCGCGCGCTCGCCGAGGTGCAGCTCCGCGCCCTCGGCTACACGCTCCCCGACGACGCCAAGCCCTGAGCCGCGCGCGTCCGCTCGCGCAGCCACATGGGGATGAGCGCGACCGCGGCCAAGGCTGAGAGCACGAGAAAGATCGTGAAGAGCGCGTCCCAGCCGTAGCGCCGCGAGACCCACGCCGTCAGCGCGCCCTGCAGCACCGCGCCCACCGAGCCCAGGCCGTTGATGAAGCCGGCCGCCGTCGACGCCGCCTCGGCGCCGCCCAGGTCCTGCGCCGCGGCCGCCGAGATGATCGAGTCCGGGCCGAAGAGGCACGCGCCCACCAGCGCCAGGGCCAGAAAATTGGGCCAAGCGCCGAGGTGACCCACCTTCACGTAGATCCCGAAGGCAAAAGCGAGCGCCACGCAGCCGCCGATGCCCGCGCCGGCACGTTTTCCGCGCAATAAGCCGTCGGAGAGGAAGCCCACCGACACCGCACCCACCGTTCCGCCGAGCTCGAAAGCCAGGCTCTGCCACGACGCGTGCTCCTGGCCATAGTGCAGCGCCCGCTCCAGGTAGAACGGCAGCCAGAAGAGCAAGCTGTAACGAATCAGCTTCAAGCAGAAGTAGCCCAGCCCGAGCGACCAGAGCGCGGGCATCATCAAGAGCTCGCGCTGCACGGCCGATCGCCTGGCCGGCGCCGGTGCGTCGCGCTCGGGCAGGAACAGCAGCACCGCTGCGCCCACCGCGGCCACGGCGATCGCCGGGATCCAGAACGCGCTCCGCCAACCGTTCACGCGCACCAGCCAACCCGCAAGCCCACCGGCGAGCACGCCGCCCACCTGGTAGCAGGTGCTCCACAGGCCCATCACGCGGCCGCGCTCGGCCGGCTCGAGCCACGGCGTGAGCGCCTTCACGTTGCCCGGCCAGCCCGACGCCTGGAAGAAGCCGTTGAGCGCGAAGAGCACTGCGATGAACCAGAAGCCGGGCGCGCCAGCGCAGGCCGCGCAGAGCGTCGCGGCGGTGATCATCCCCACCCCGACGAGTCGCCGCGGGCCGAGCCAATCGCCCAGGAAGCCCATGGTGAACTGGCCGATGGCGTAGGCCGCGAGGTAGCCGGTGTCGATGAGGCCGAGCGCGTCGGTGCCGAGATGGAAGACGTCCTGGAGCGCGGTCTTGCTCACGCTCACGTTCTTCCGGCACAGGTAGTAGCTCGCGTACGAGAGCCAGGTCAGGAGCAGCACCCGCGCGCGCGGCGAGAGCTTCATCTGTCCAAGGCCCGCTCGAGCTGCCGGGTGAGCGTCTTCAGCACGTGCACGCGCGCGAACTGCTTGTCCGTCGCGGGGACGAGCGTCCAGGGTGCGATCTCCGTCGACGTGCGATCCACCATCTCCGCCGCGGCCTCCTGGTACGCCTCCCACTTGCGCCGGTTGCGCCAGTCGTCGGGCGTGATCTTGTAGCGCTTGTAGCTGATGGCCTCGCGCTCCTTGAAGCGCTCGAGCTGCACGTCCGGCGAGATCTGCAGCCAGAACTTGCTCACCACCGTGCCGTGGTCGTTGAGCTGGGCCTCGAAGTCGTTGATCTCGCCGTACGCGCGCGACCACGCCTCGGTCGAGGCGTAGCCCTCCACGCGCTCCACCAGCACCCGGCCGTACCAGCTGCGATCGAAGAGCGTCACGTGGCCCACGCGCGGCAAGCGCCGCCAGAAGCGCCAGAGGTACGGCTGCGCGCGCTCTTCTTCGGTCGGCGCGGCCACCGGAACCACGCGGTACCAGCGCGCGTCGAGCGCCGAGATCACGCGCTCGATGGCGCCGCCCTTCCCCGCCGCGTCCACGCCTTCGAACGCGACCACCAGCGCGCGATCCTGGAAGCGCTTGTCGCGCACCAGCCGATTGAGCTTGCCCTGGTACTTCTCGAGCAGCTCCGGGTAGCGCTTGCTGTCGAGCTCCTTGTCGAGGTCGAGGGCGCTGAGCGCATTCACGCCATCCACCGCGGTGGACGTGCGCGGCTGCCGCTTGGACTTGGGCTTGGGGCGATCACCCTTCAGCCGCCGGCGCATGGCCTCGAGCAGCTCGCGGCCCACGGTGAGGTTGCGGTAGCGCTCGTCCGCGCCGTCGATGACGATCCACGGCGCCTCGCCCGTCGACGTCCGACGCAGCGTCTCCTCGCTCACCTCGCGGTAGCGGTCGTAGTGCGCGTGCTTCTGCCAGTCCACCTTCGTCACGCGCCAGCGGGTGAGCTTGTCGTCCTGCAGCGCCTCGAAGCGCTTGCGCTGCGCCTTCTTCGAGAGGTGCAGCCAGAACTTGAGCAGCAGCGCCCCGTCGGCCGTGAGCAGCCGCTCGAAGCGCTCGATGCGCTCCAGCTCCTCCACGTAGTCCCTGCGGGGCTTGTTCTTGTGCACGCGATCTTCGATGGGACGCGTGTACCAGCTGCCGAAGAAGATGCCCGTCTCTCCCTTGGGCGGCAGGTTGCGCCAGAAGCGCCAGAAGTGCGGCCGCTCGCGCTCTTCATCCGTCGGCGCGTCGAGGGCCACCACGCGCACGTGGTGCGGATCCATCCAGGTGTGCAGCAGGTTCACCAGCTCGCCCTTGCCCGCGCCCTCCACGCCGCCCACGACCACGATCACCGGGAAGCGCGCGTGCTGGAGCACGTCGAACTGCGCGTCGAGGAGCGCCGAGCGCAGCCTGGGCGCCTCCTTCTCGTATCGGGATTTCTTGACCTGATGATCGAGCTCTGCCGATTCGAACATGTGTTGTCCCTCGCCGGAGGACCGTACCAAGAAACTTTGTTTCACGAATCGCTGCACACGTGCGGGCCATGTCGCGTTGAGGGAGCGAACCCGCTCGGCGATGCCGGGCCAACAAAGGGAAACACAATGGGCTTTTTGATGCTGGCCATCGCCGTTATCGCCGTGATCTACGCCTTCGTGATGAAGAGCAAGGGCAACCGCATCCTGGCGGCGCCGTTCCACAAGACGGGCGAGGCCAAGGTCTCCAACGCGGATCCGAAGGGCATGATCAGCGTGGAGGGCAAGGTGCACGCCGAGCAGCCGCTGCTCTCGCCCTGCACCGGCACGGCCTGCCTCGCCTACGAGGTGGAGATCTTCCGCGACTACGAGAAGGAGAGCGTGGGCTCGGACGGCAAGACCTCGACCAGCAAGGGCTCGGACAAGGTCGAGACCATGAAGATGGGCTCGGTGTTCTCGGTGGACGACGGCTCCGGCCTGGTGAAGGTGGACATCACCGAGGGCGCCGACGCCGAGGAGAAGAAGACCTTCGAGGACAAGGTGAAGCTCGGCTTCACCGTCCCGGGCGAGCTGAACTTCGGCAACCTGCGCGTGGTCACCCCGCGGCTGCCCCGCGACTCGCGCACCCTGGCCTTCCGCGCGGTCGAGAAGATCGTGCCCGTCGAGGAGAAGTTCTTCGTCCTCGGCAAGATCAACGAGGGCGGCGCCATCGCCAAGCCGAAGTGGCGCTCGATGATGCTCTCCGCCAAGGGCCGCGACGGCCTGCTCGCCCACACCGCCAAGCACGCCAAGATCGGCTTCATCACCGCCGCGGCGCTCGCGGTGGTCTCGGCCCCGGTGATCGCGTTCGTGGACCTGAAGCCCTCGGACAAGACCGTCGAGGCGCCCGCCGCGGCCCTCGAGCAGAAGGCCCCCGCCGCCGCGGATGACAAGGCCGCCGACGCCGCGCCCGCCGCCGACGAGAAGACCGCCGAGGCCGACGCCAAGCCGGAGCTCCAGGTTCCTCCGACCAACGCCGCCATCAAGACCAACAAGAAGAACCGCGTGGCCAGCGCCAAGGGCCACAAGGGCGGCTCGCCGCGCAACGCGAAGCACTACTAAGCCGCTTCGCTGATGCGAACGAAGCCCCTCGGCCCGAGCCGGGGGGCTTTTTCGTTTGTGGGAACGCGCGCGGCGTTCGAGCATGTCGTGATGGCGCGGCGCGACGTGTACCTCTGCAAGCCCGAGCGCACCGAGGCGCTGCGCGACGAGCTCTCGCGACGATTTCCCGATGCGGCGCTAAAGCGCGTGGATGGGCGCGTCGACGTGACGGATGGTGCGCCGAACGGCGTCGCGGTCGCGTTCGCGTCGCAAGTGCTGCCGGATGTGCAACCGATCCAGGGTGATTCGATCAACGCGCTCGCTTCCGCTGCTGGCGAAGCGCTCGCGAAGGCGCTCGATGCTCATTCGGGTCCCTGGCGACTGCACGCATTCGGGCTCGGCGAGGCATCTCACGGTCGCGCCAAGCTCGTGGCGAAGGCGCTCGACGAGTGGCTCTCGAAGAAGCGGCGCGCGCTGCGCCGCACGCGAAATGCAGATGTCGAAGGCGCGTGGCAGCCCGACGAAGCCCTGGTGCAGCTCGCGCTCGAGAGCCACACGCACGCGCTCATCTCCGTCGCCTTGCCGGTCGAGCGACAACGATTGCGACACGCGCTCTCGACCTTCATTGCGGGCCGCTGCGCCGTCGCGCGCGACAAGAAGCCGCCCTCGCGCGCCTACCAGAAGCTGCTCGAGGCCGAGAAGCGGCTGCACCGGCCCATCGGTGCAAATGAATCGCTCGTGGATCTCGGCGCGAGCCCCGGCGGCTGGAGCTACGTGGCCCTCGAGCGCGGCGCGCGCGTGACCGCGATCGATCGCAGCCCGCTCCGCGACGACCTGATGCGGAACAAGAAGCTCACGTTCGTGAAGGCCGACGCGTTCGCGTGGAAGCCGCGCGAGCGCGTGGACTGGCTGGTCTGTGATCTCATCGCGTTTCCGGAGCGGACGCTGGAGCTCGTCGAGGATTGGCTGGGCGAGCGCCGCTGCCGGCGCTTCGTGGTGACCATGAAGTTCCGCGGCACCGAGGACTACGCCCGCGTGGATGCGCTCGCGGACTTGCTGCACAAGCACGCGAGCGACTTCCAGCTCCGCGCGCTCGACGCGAACAAGAACGAGGTCACCGCGCTGGGCACCGTCGCGCCGGACGCGCCGCGCGCCATCCTCTTCGACCTCGACGGCGTGCTCGTGAAGAGCTGGGAGGCGTGGTTCAAGGTCGTGGAGGAGGCCGGCGTGCACTTCCGCGGCCGCGCCGTCACGCGCGAAGAGTTCGCGCCGACGTTTGGTCAGGGCACGACCGCCGATGTGAAAGCTTTTGGTTTCAATCTCACGTCTGCGCAGCTCGACGCGTTCTACGCGGAGCACTTCGGCAAGTACGCGGCGCACGTGTGGGTGAATCCGGAGGCTGCGCCGCTGCTGAAGTCGCTACGCGCGCGCGGGCTTAAGCTCGCCGTCGTGACCAACACCATGACGCCGCTCGCCCACGAGATCCTGCGCGCGGGGGAGCTGGACGCGCTCTTCGACTTCGTGGCCTGCGCCGACCGGGTGCCGCACGCGAAGCCCGCGCCGGATCTGGTGCTGCACGCCTGCGAGAAGCTCGGCGTGGCGACGAAGGACGCGTGGATGATTGGCGACTCGCGGTTCGACCGCGGCGCGGCGAATGCGGCGGGCGTGCGGTTCGTGGGGCTCGAGCTCGATGGGGATTCCCGGGTCGAATCGCTTTCCGAGTTGGGTGAGAATATCGCCCAGCTCGCGCCATGAATCGCACACACCTTCGAATCCTCATCCTGGTGATGATCGCGCTGGCCGTGGGCTGTCGAACCACGGCCGATGTCCAGCGCGACTACGCGCAGACGTTCGCGCCCGCGGAGGTGCAGGCCGCGCCCTCGGCCGCAGCCGGCATGCACGACGTCAAGCTGCGCATCTGGGTGGACCAGGAGTACCGCGCGCACGTCATCGGTTGGCCCGACAAGGTTCGCGAGCTCGTCGAGCGCGCGAACACCGTCGTCGGCCCCGCGTACGGCATCCACTTCGTGCCCGAGCTCCGCAACTGGACCCGCGAGCGCGAGGACGCCGATCTCGAGCGCGCGCTCGAAGATCTGGAGAAGCTCGACCCGGGCCAGGACGTGGGTTGGGTGCTCGGGCTCACCGGCGTCCTCGGCGTGGCCACGCCCAACATCCACGACATCGGCCGCGCGGAGCTCTACTCCAAGCACATGGTGGAGCACGCCATGGACGACGCCGCCGAGGGCCAGGCGTTCGACCGCGCGTTCACGGCGCTCAGCCAGGACGAACGGCTCAAGCTCTACCGCGATCGCATGCACCACAAGGAGCTGGTGGTCTTTCTCCACGAGTGGGCGCACACGCTCGGCGCCGCGCACACGCGCATTCTGAGCGACCTGCTCTACCCCGCTTACGACAACAGCCAGACCGCGTTCGGGCCGCCGAACGCAGAGATCCTGCAACAGAACCTCGCCGAGCGGCTCCGCGACGCGAACGCGGTGAGCACGCCCGCAGCCCGCGCGGTGGTCTTGAAGGCGCTCCAGCGCGACGGCTGTCCGGCGTGTGACCCCGCGGACCTCCCCAAGGATCTCGCCGCGGCCTCCATCAACGCCGCGCCCGCGCCTGCGCTCGCGCCCGCGCCCGCGCCGAAGGCGGACGCTTTGACGGAGAGCGAGCGGGCTCAAGCCAACGACGCGCTCGCGCTCGCCAGCCACGGCGACGCGCTGGGCGCGTGGCCACTCGTCGACGGGCTCGCCAAGCGGCACCCCAACCTCGTGTACGCCCAGGAGCTGGCGTGCAATGTCGGAGTGCGCGCGCCCTCGCCCGTCGATGGTCGGCCTGCGTGTCAGCGGTGGCAGGAGCTCGCGCCGAAGGACGGCCGCGCACGCCTCGGGCTCGCGCTTGCCGAGGACAGCGCCGGGGCCCGGGGCGCCGCGGCCACCCGGCTCGTCGATGCCGAGGAGCTGCTCGCGCTCGATGCGGCCGTTTCGCCCGCCGTCTGGTCCGACGCGGACTGGCTGGGTCGCAAGCTCCAGGTGCTCACCGCCGTCGACCGCGCGGCGCCGCACCTCGAGTCGAGCACCGCCGCCAAGGAGGCGTCGTGGTCGACCCACCAGCGGCGACGGCTCGGGCTGCCGCCGGACGCATCGCCGTTCCAGGTCGAGCCCGCCCAGGAGCCCGAGTACGCGGCGCAGCACGCCAAGGCCAGTGACGCGCTCGCCCACGACCAGCTCGCCACCGCGCAGCGCACCATCGACGGCGCCCTGGCCCGGTGGCCTGGCGCACCGGGCCTGCTCGGCCTTCGCTGTCAGCTCCGCGAGGCACGCAACCAGCTCGATGCCGCGCGCGCAGACTGCGAGGCCGCGCTCAAGGCCTGGCCCGACGCGGTGTGGCCGCACTTCGACCTCGGCTTGATGGCGCTGGATCGTCGAGACCTCGAGACGGCGCAGCGGCAGCTCACGCGCGTGACCGAGCTCGACCCGACCATCAAGAGCGCCTGGCGGAACCTGCTGCAGATCGCGAGCGCGCAGCGCAGAGCGGACGAGGTAGAGCGCTTGCGCAACGCGTACAAGGAGGTCTTTGGCGAGTTTCCGCCTGCGAGCGGCAAGTAGCTCAACGTTCGCCGCGGCTATGGAATCTCCCACTTCAACGCGGGATCGAGCGCGCGCTCCTCGGAGAAATACTTCGCCGCCTGGAGCGCGAGCTTCCGCGGGACACTGAGGTACGCGGGCAGATCAGAAGTCTGCCCGCCAATCACCTGCTCGAGCTCGCCATCGAGCCAGCTGTGATCGACCACGTGGCGAAAGCCTTGAGCCCAATCCGGATCGTCCGGCCGCGCGACGCAACAAACGACCCGGTCCTCGTTTCCGGCGTAGTCCCGCGTGCTGTTGAAAAGGAGGTGGCGGTCACCCCCGCCCTGATC